>CAXBOF010000557.1:0-2125 GCA_963977205.1 uncultured Phycisphaera sp.
AGTCCGCGTAGTGTGCGGCCGCCGCGCCCGATCCCAACCAGTTCGAGCCGGTCGAATCGAGGTTGGCGTCGAGCGAAGCTGTGTGATACGTCGGCGTGAAGCCCGAGAGCGGCTCGTCGTTCTCGGCGAGCAGGTTGATGGATACAGGAGCAACAGTGGGATCGAGAGATTGGTAGGGAGCCAAGACCTCTTCGCCATCTGAATCGATAGCAAAGACGAGCCAGCTGAGAGATTGGTCATTTACTGTTTGGGCGGCCGCCTGGGCCGTCACCATAGATGCAGTCAAGAACGACAACAGACTGAGAGCTTTCTGCATGGCCATGTCTCCTTTGATTCTTCCCTGTGCCGAATTTATCAGAACGAGGCAGGCACTTCAATCCTTCGCTTTAGGATTTACGAATCTGAAAGAAGAATTATCACAGTTTCTGCCTAGCTGCAAAAACAACCCCCGCCCATCTCTCTGAGTAGACAGGCGGGGGCGACTCACACTCAAGCTCCGGGATCACACCTTGGCGGCGCCCTGCGCAGCCAGGGGATTGATTGTGTCCTTGGCGAGCTTGTTCAGTGTCTTATCCGCCTTGCCCTCTTCGTCGAGGGTTTCCTGCAGGAGCTTGACGACCTCGGTCAGGCCGAGCGACTCGGCGAACGCGCGGGCCGAGCCGTAGGCAGCCATTTCGTAGTGTTCGACGCGCTGGGCCGCCGAGATCAGAGCCGCGTCGATGACCGCGTCGTCGCCCTTGGCCTTGATGCGTTCCTCGCCCTCTTCGAGCAGGCCCTCGATGGCCTCGCACTTCTCGCCACGAGCGCCAATGCCCAGGTGCTCGCAGACCTTCTCGAGACGCTCGACGTGTCCTTTGGTCTCTTCGAGATGGTCCTCGAACGCCTTTTTCAGCTTCGGGCTGTTGGCAGCATTGGCCATCTTGGGGAGTGCTTTGACGATCTTGCGCTCGGCGTACAGAATGTCGCGGACCTCGTGCTCGAGCAGGTCCTTCATCGAGTTGAGTTCCATGGGTGTGCTCCTTGCTGGTTGAGTCATCTCCGGCCGAGACCACCGTCATCGGCTCAGAACACAATCTAGAAGCCGTCTTTCAAGCGTCTGTGAGGCACTGGTGAATCTGAATTCATACTGACGGGTGTGCGTTCCAGATAAATCAAGCCCGGGGGGTGTGTTGAAACATGAGGCCCGCGGGGTCCAAATCCGGTGTGAAGACTGCACAAGGGGGTTTCCTGAGAGGGAAGCAGCCGGTAATCTGAAATCTGGACTCGAGAGGCAGTTTGGCCGGGAGATTGAACATGCGTACCCGAATTGCTGCTGGAGCCACCCTTCTGCTGGCCGGCACAACTGGCGCTCAGACCAGTCTGTTGCTCTCCGTCTTCCCAAGCACCGAAACAGCGACTTTGGGAGATGTCGTGACCTGGACTTTCGTGGCCGAGCTTCAGGACCTCGACCCGAATAAGACGCTCCTGGCGGCGGTAGTCGACATTCATTTCGATCTCTCGTTCGGCGCCGAGGCCGACATCGTGATTTCGAACAACTCGTTCTCGCCCGCCTTTGACAGCGTGTTCCTGGGGCAGGCAGACGACGGCGATATCGTCGGCACGGAGATCCACGGCGCCGCCGGGACCAATGCGCTGCCGCCCACCAATAACCCGGGCGGCCCGGACAGCAGCAACCCGCTGGTCATCTACACACTCGACACGCTCATCACCGACGACACCCCAAGGTCGATCGCCGCGTATCCCACTATCCACGGCCAATTCACAGGGGCGTACGAAGGCTCTACGTTCCCCGATGTGTTCGCGTATCAGAACCCCGATGGATCGCCGGGCACCGTTCCCTTCGAACTGCCGAACCTGCTTAACTATCCCACGCTGACAATCGTGCCCATCCCCACCCCCGCAACAGCTTCACTCTTCGGGCTGGCCCTGTGCGCCGGAATTCGTCGTCGGAGATAGTGCGCTACTTGCGGATTTCGGCCGGGCATCCGGCCACCGTTGAGCCATCGGGCACGTCCCGCGTCACGACCGCCCCGGCCCCGATGGTGCACCCCTGCCCCACACTCACGCCCGGCAGAACCCGGGCCCCGAGCCCCACGAGCGTGTCGTTGCCGATGCGCACGCCGTC
>CAXBOF010000558.1:0-2120 GCA_963977205.1 uncultured Phycisphaera sp.
GTCAGCCCGAGCCCTACGAGCACACCGAAGGCGCGCAGGCGGAGCTTGTGCATGTACGCCATCTGGCGGACCACAGCGAGTCGTTTGGACTTGATCCATTCTCCAAGCATCGCGGCTCCTCGATCGGGCTCTAGACACTGTATCGTCTCTCTCGATACGGGGCGATCAGGCCGAGGATCCGACAGGCGAGAATGAACCCGATGCGTGTGCTTCACATCAATTACGCGCCGATTGAGCGTTCCCCGGGCCAGGCCGGGGGGATCACCGGATACGCCGCAAACCTCGCCAGAGCCCAGCGAGACCTCGGTCACGAAGTCGGAGTCCTCTCCAGCGGCGTGACCTACAGCACCAACGCAGATCGATCACTCCAAATTCCATTTCTACGGATGCTCTCCCCGATGGAGGGCATCGATCGGCTGGAGATAGTCAATTCCCCACATCTGGCCCCGGCCCTCTGGAATTATGCACAGGCCCAGCATGAGATCAGTTCACCCGCTCTCGACTCGGTGCTGCGTGAAGCGGTCTCGGCGTGGCGGGCCGAGGTCGTGCACATCCACTCGCTGGAGGGGTTGGCGGCCTCGTGCATACCGGCGATCAAAGAAACCGGCAGCCGAGTCGTCATGAGCCTGCACAACCACCACCCGTTCTGCCCACAGGTGTATCTCATGCATCGCAGGCGGACTCCTTGTCTCGACTACGAGGGAGGCTTGCGCTGCGTGGATTGCGAGACGGGGATCGATGTGGATTTAGAGCAGCGCCGTCGCGCGGGTCTGATCGGGCAGGAGCCGCCGAGCATCCCGCCGCCGCCGATGCCGCCGATCCTGCGATTCCAGGACGACGGCTTACCGACGCTTGAAACCGCTGAGCTTCTTAAGAACGGGCATCCGTGGTGGGAGCCGATCTCGAATGATCCGCCCGATCCCGGGCTCGCTCAGCGCGTTGTTCACCCGCTTGGCGCGCGGAGGCGGGCCATGGTCGGGGCGCTCAACGCGTGCGATCGCGTGCTGGCGGTATCTGAAAGTGTCGCGTCGATCGCGCACAGCATGGGTGTTGAGCAGGGCCGAGTGACGGTACAGCGGATCGCCGGGAACCAATCAGCTCAAGTTCAGCCCCGGGACCGATCCGACGGCCTCCTCAAGCTCGTCTTTCTCGGTTTCAACAACTACTACAAAGGCCTGCACATGCTTGTTGATGCCATCGCGATGCTACCGGCCGAGCTGCGCAGCCGCGTCCATCTGGCGGCGTTCGGGACGGGGTGCCTTGCGATCCGCGAGCGGGCCGAGGCGATCAGGCCAAAGCTTGCTGGTCTTGAACTCGGCGGCCTATACGAGCCAGAAGACTTGCAGAGTCTCCTTGCCGGTAGAGATCTAGGCGTGGTGCCATCGGTCTGGTGGGACAACGGTCCCCAGACGCTGATCGAGATGCTCAACACAGGACTTCCGGTGCTTGGCGCGAAACTCGGTGGGATCCAGGGCCTGATTCGGCACGAACAGAACGGCATGCTCTTTCACGGGAACGACCGGCGGGATGCCGCGCGGCTGATCCAGCGGCTGCTCATCGAGCCCGGCCTCGTTGAACGCCTCTGGCAAGGAGTGCGCCCCGGGCCCACCATCGATGACCACGCTCGCCGGGTTGTCGATCTGTATACACGGCCGCTACAGTCGCCCTTACCGTCCGCAGAGGGACGCGACGAGAACCGACGGAGCTGACGTGCAGGAAACGAGCCTCCAACAAGCCGATGTGGTCACGAAGACCGCACCGATGCCGATGATCCAGACGCGGTCGGCCACTGTGGTGGCGGTTGTGGTCACGTGGAATCGCAAGGACATGGTCTCGGGCGTGCTCAAGGCGCTGGTCGCCCAGACCCGGGCATGCTCCTCGCTTCACGTCGTGGTCGTCGACAACGCATCGACGGATGGCACCACCGATCACATCAGCAGGGCCTTCGGCGCCGAGCGAATCGTCGATAACGACACCCGCATGGCGCTCGAGCCCAACTTCCGCGATCGCCTCAGCATCGCCCACCAGATCAACACGCCCGGCTTCGCATCGCTCACCGTCGTCCGCAACGCCCAGAACCTCGGCGGCTGCGGCGGGTTCAACACGGGCTTCATGTTCGT
>CAXBOF010000559.1:0-2118 GCA_963977205.1 uncultured Phycisphaera sp.
CCGGGCGGCCATGGCCGAGGGGGCCCGGCTCGAGGACGCGTTCGGGGACGAGCTGTGGTTCGATGCGGAATTCCGGAGGCTGCTGGCCGTCGGTCAAGAATCCGGTGAGCTGCCGCCGATGCTGCGGCGCCTGGCCGACCGGTACGAGCAGCGGTCACGCCGGGCGATCGACCGGCTCGCCTCGCTGCTCGAGCCTGCCGCGATACTAATCATGAGCGCCGTCGTGGGCACCGTGGTGCTGGGCGCGGTGTTGCCGCTGATCCGGATGCAGGAGCTGATCTCATGAGTCGTTTACACGGAACTCTCAGAACGCACTCAGCCAGGACTCACCCAGCCAGCACGCGCTCGGCCCGGGGCATGACGCTTGTCGAGGTGCTGGCGGTCGTGGTCATCCTGGGCCTTCTGGCCGGGACGCTGGCGGTCGGATTTTCGGGCGCGTTCAGCAAGGGCAAGAGGGAGCTCGCCAAAACGGGCATCGGCGTCATCTCGCAGCGCGTCGAGCTCTACAAGCAGGAACACGACGCGTACCCGTCCAACGACACGGGCCTTGCCGTGCTCAGTGACGGCTACGCCGAGCCGACGGCGACCTACTACATCGGCCCCGATCGCCTGCTCGATCCTTGGGGCCATCCGTACTACATCGCCGTGCCGGGCCCGGACGGGCACCCGTACGAGATTGTGTCGTATGGCGCCGATGGCGAGGTCGGCGGGTCGGGCGAGGACGCTGATGTCACTTCCCTGAACCTCCGCGGCACAGAATGAAACGCTCCTCCCACCACTACAGCCCACGCAGCTTCACCCTGCTGGAACTACTCGCCGTCGTGACGCTGCTCGGACTGCTGGCCGGGTACACCATGCGGGGTCTGCTCCTGCAGCCCGTGTCGGCCACGCAGACCCTGCGCCGGCTGGCCGCGATCGATGCCGAGGCGAGACTGCTTACGCGCCAACACGGCCCGCTCGGCCTGAAGTTCGAAACGGGCGAAGACGGCAGCTCGACGGTGATGACATTGTCAGGCGGAGACCTCAATCGCAGCTACGCGCTTGATGCTCTGATCGAATTCGAAGGCGTAGAGCCGCTTACAGACACGCTCGGCTTTGACCGCCACGGCCAGAGCGTCGATTACACGGCCACGATCGGAAATGGATCCCGCACGCTGCATGTCGCGGGACTCACCGGCTGGTCGCAGTTGGGCAGTCAGGCGGAAAGGCCGTGAGCGGGCGCGCCGCACATCGCCCGGGTCTCACGCTGATCGAGGTCCTGCTGGCAGTCGCGCTCCTAGCGATGCTCATGACCGTCTCGGTCGGCATCCTGCGTGATGCGGGCAGGGCGAGCACGCGCGGCGAGACCGCAAGCAGCTTCGACGACGCCGCGCGGCAGGTGAGCAACGTCCTCACGCAGCACTCACGCGCGATCTGGGAACTCTTGCCCGGGCAGCGGTGGACGCCGCCGGCTGAGACTGACCCAAGTGAGACACTGCTGACGTTCACGAGAGTGCCGTGCGAGGATTGCCCCGACGGGTGGGGCCGGCTTGAGATCGACGCTGGTGGAGTTCTCTTGAGTCGGTTTCAAGAGTTCAAGCCCGTTGAGGAGCCGAGGCCATGAGGCGCGGTCTCACACTGCTCGAGCTTCTACTTGCAGTCGCGCTCTTGGCCGGCGCTGCTGCCGCGATCGTCCATTTGACGCGGACGGCGCTGGGCTCCATGCAGGACATCGACCAGGACCTAGCTTGGCAACGCAGCGCGGACATGACGCTCGCCGAGATCGACCGGCTGCTCCTTCGAAGAGACCGGGATCCCTCGCGTGCTGACGCTGTCACGACAACCGACGACCATCTGCGCGTGAGATTGGCAACGGGCGCGACGGTCACGATCAGGTCCGAGGAAGACCGGCTTCTCTCTCGCCGAGCCAGCGATCCCGGACGTCTGCTGCTGGCCGAGATCGAGAATGCCACATTCGAGCTGGACGAAGAAACGAAGCTGCTTACGGTCCGCTTCGAGTCCAATGGGCGTCTCACCGCTCTGCGCACGTGGGAGTTGACGCCATGACATGCTCACGCAAGCGCGGTATCGCCCTGCTTCTCGTCCTGGCGTCGCTGGTCATGGTCACGGGCGTGCTCG
>CAXBOF010000560.1:0-2115 GCA_963977205.1 uncultured Phycisphaera sp.
AACACTGGGAAACGTTGTCATCTTTTTATCCTTTGTTTGTGGGTCATACCGAACGGTACGGGCGGGCCGGCGAACGGGTCGTCGGGAAGGGCCGCGTCGATGGCGAATTGGTCGAGCCCCTCGGCCTTGAGCTTCTCGTACTGCTCGCGGTTCTCGTCGTAGAACGCCTGCTTGTCGGCCAGCATCTGGATGCGGTAGTCGGCGTTCACATCGCTGACCCACTGCACCGCGCCGGATTCGAAGGCGAGGACCTGCGAGTTGGAATCCTCGACGGAGGGGATCGCGATCGTCTCGATGTCCAGCGTGTCCTTGGCCCACCACTGGGGGTTGGACCGCAGGAACAGGCCCCGCTTGAAGCGCCAGTTTTCCAGCACGAACGGGCCGTTGGAGATCATCAGCGGCGGCTTGGTCCACCCGAGCTGGAGCCGAACCATCCCCGTGTCCGGGTCGATCTGCTCGTACTGACTGACCAGCGGCTCATACACCGGCGCAAACACGATGAAGGAGCACAGATCGAGCCAGTAGGGCGTCGAGGCATCCAGGCTCATGGTGAGTGTGTGATCGTCAACGGCGCGGAGCGCCACGTTCTCGTCGAAGTACGCCGAGGCTTCGTCCCAGAGTTTCTGTGACTCGATGCGTTTCTCTTCGGCTGTCAGGTCGCGGGCACGGATCGAGTACTGGCGCGTCTGCTCGGACCGCCACTCGAAAAAGTCCTTGGCGCCGTCGATGATCTGGAACAGGGCGGTGTAGTCCGCGGCCGTCTCGGGCAGCAGCGCGCGCTTCCAGGAGTAGACGAACTGCTGCGCGGTGACGGGCTCGCCGTTGGACCACTTGGCATCCTGGCGGAGATGGAAGGTGTATTCCTTGAAGTCCTCGCTGACCTCCCAGCGCTCGGCGACGCCCGGGACGATCTGGTAATCAGTCGTCATGACGTCGAGGCGGACGAGCGGCTCAAAGAGCAGGCGGGCGACGCGCAGGTCCTGCATCCAGCTCATCCGCTGCGGGTCGAGCGTGGTGACGTCGCCCCGGTTGATGAACGTGAAGTCCGCGGGCGGATCGGGCTGGTCCGAGGCGACCACCGCGAAGATCGCGGCAAAGAGTAGGACAAACGGGACAATCAGTTTGAGCATGACAAGAGGATACCGCACTAGGGCGGCTGCGCGGCATCAGCCGCCCGAAGCGACGAATCGGTCCGCCTCGAGCGAGAAGGGCGGCTGGGTCAGTACACCCGAGCCCCCGATGATGCTCAGGATGTTGCGGTTGAAGTCGCGGTCGTTGGCCGACTCGAAGTTCGCACGCAGCTGGGTCTGCTCGGCCGTCTGCCCGAGCGCCCGGCGGGCGTAATAGATCAGCGTCTCAGACGAGCCCACGAGCTGTGTGAGGACCGCTTTCTCATCGGGATCGATCGAGCCGATCTGCCGGCCGGCGTCCTGGAACCGCTTATAGACGTACGCCAGTGAATCGCCTGCAAGGGCGGCGGCCTCACGGACGGCGGCCTGCCCCGGGCGGTTAGCACCCTGGAGCATGCGTCCGAGTTCGAACGTCGAGATCATCGCGACACGCACGACGCCCTCTTGCTTGTCTTGGGGCAGAGTGGATAACTCGGCCAGACGCGATGAGGCGCCCGTGGCAAGCTCGGTGATCGCGGCCTCGGCCGACGCGGCCAGGCGGTTGTCGCTCATCTTGGCGGCTTGGGTCAGAGCCCTTGCCGCGCCCTCGGCAACATAAGCGTCGCTGTCGGTGCGGAGAATCTCGCCGGCGGTCTTGAGCTGTCGAGCGACTTCCTGCGTTTGCAGCGAGGGGGTCCGCTGATCGCCCAGGATGCGAAAGCTCGTCCGCAGCGCCCGCATCGCGGCGTACCGAACGCCGGGGATCTCGCTGGCGTACGTGCTCTCGATCAGGCCGATGGCCTCGGGCGTGACGATGCTGCCGGCGATCATGAGGCCGTTGACGATCTGGTTTTCTTCGCCCGATTCGATGAGCGCCCGGACCGGCTCGATGAGCTGGCTGGATGCTTGAAGGCGATCGCCCACAGCCATCTGCGGGTTGCTGATCGCGGTGATGATCGACGAGCGGGCCGACTGCACCTGCTCGACTTTGTCCGAACCGAGTCGG
>CAXBOF010000561.1:0-2102 GCA_963977205.1 uncultured Phycisphaera sp.
GGTCAGCGGGATCCCGGGAGCCGCTTCGCCCGATGGGTCGCGGTGGTCGGTCCGCTGGGCGTGAGCCGGGCCGGAAAGAAGACCCGCGAGCATCACAAGAAGTGCGGTTCTTGGCAGCACGACACTGGGCAGCACTTTTCTGGGCATACATGTTCTCCCGCGGGCGTTGACTTTACACTGCCCTCTGCCGGGTACGACACCGCACCCTGGAACCTGTACGCCGCCAGCCCCCCGATTTTGAGAGCCCCATGCACCACGACGCCCCGATGACGCCCTTGAGGCCCTACCGCCCGGATTCGGCTCCCGAATCAGCCGCCCGCGCGTTCTACGACATCATGAGCAAACGCCGAACGGTCCGCATGTTCTCGGACAAGCCGGTCTCCCGCGAAACCATCGAGACGATCGTCCGTGCCGCGGGCACCGCGCCGTCGGGCGCCAACAAGCAGCCGTGGCGATTCGTGGCAGTCAGCGACCCTGCGCTCAAAGCAAAGATCCGCGTCGCTGCTGAAGAAGAGGAACGCGAGTTCTATCACCGCCGGGTCAGCCAGGAATGGCGCAATGATCTTGCACCATTTGCGACCGACGAGCACAAGCCCTTTCTCGAAATCGCACCGTGGCTGATTGTCGTTTTCAAGATGATGAAGACCGACGACGAGGGGCAAACGTACTACGTCAACGAATCCGTCGGCATCGCGGTGGGCCTGCTCCTGGCGGCTGCCCAGCACGCGGGGCTGGCCACGCTCACACATACACCAAGCCCCATGAAATTCCTGACCGATGTGCTCGGCCGCCCCGCGCACGAGCGCCCGTACCTGCTCATCCCCGTCGGCTACCCGGCCGACGATTGTGTCGTGCCCGACATCTCGCGCAAGCCGCTGGAAGACATCCTCGTTGTGCACGAATAAAGCCGCTTACGACGTCCGCCCCGAGCACCGCGTAAACAGCCGACGCGCGACGAACAGGACAATCCCCGACAGCACCAGATGACCCGCAGTCAGCCCCGAGACGATCGCAAGCATCTGAGACCTGCTCACCCGGTCATTCCCAAGGTGGTACCGGCCAGTCTGATACTCCCAGCCGTTCGTGACATCATCGGTGACGATGGTCCCCATCAGGCCCATCGGGCTGGTCGCGTGCACGAGCATCCCGATCCGGTCGCTGTTTCGGCTGTAATCATCGCGGAATTCGAACCAAACCGCTCCAATCACCGGCAGGCCGATCCAGATGAACATGATCAGCCCGATGTTCATCACGCTGGCGACGACACCCTTACGGAAGATCATGCTCAGCAGAAGCCCGGTCGCAAGATACAGCATCGGCGGCGACAGGATCAGCAGGATCACCATCGCCGAGCCATAGACACTCGTGTAGCCGGCGATCGCCGAGAACACGAAGTGGGCCGCAAAGAAAGCGTACAAGAGCCAGAGTCGTACGAGCGAGGCGAAGTACTTCTCCAGAATCACGCGCCAGGGCGAGACGGGCGCGGTCATGAGCACATCCCATGTCTGCGCATCACGCTCGCTGTTGATCACGCCCGTGGTCTGCACGGAGGCCAGGAGCACGATCACGCCGAGCCCGCCTAGCCCCATGATCAGATGCATCGGCTCGTCGGCCAGGTCGGTCCGCAGATACGCGTAGCCGAAGATCATCACCACGACCACGATCAGGATGCCGAGCTGGAACCGGTTCTCGATCCACGGCCGCGAGACCTCACGCCAATAAATCGGCCTCGAACCCAGCCGCTTGAGTCGGCGCCGGCTGCTCTTCGTTTCAACTCTGGGCTCATCGGCTGTGCTCTGGCTGCCCCCGCCGCTGGCCTCGCGGCGCATGTGCCGCCTGAGCACGACCGAGGCCAGAAACACGAAGAACCCCGCATAGAGCAGCTGCACGACAACGCACAGCATCCAGATCCGATCGAACATCGTGCCCGCGACGAGCGGAAAGCCGATACTCCTCGGCCCTCCATTCGAGAGGGCCATGAGCGTGGCCGGCGGACAGGCCGCAAACCCGATCGGGGCCAGCACATTGATGTCATCCGTCTCAAGCCCGAACGACTGGTTCAGCCCGAGCAAGCCCGTCTTCATCAGCACGAAGTACACGAT
>CAXBOF010000562.1:0-2095 GCA_963977205.1 uncultured Phycisphaera sp.
GGGCAGGAGATCGTCGCCCGCATGGAATCGCTGGGCCATCCCAAGCAAACCGTCGTCGCGCTCCGTGTGGGCAGCTCGCCAGATGACCCACAGCCGGTGACGGGTTCCGAACTCGTCGCAGCAGGTCAGGTCGTCGGAGCGGTCTCAAGCTCGACCATCAGCCCGATGCTCGGCGGGCAGGTCATCTGCCTGGCCACCATCCGCTGGGACTTCCACGAGCCGGGCACGAACCTCATCGTCAAAACCGACGAGGGCGAGGTGGCAGCCGTGATTCAGGAAGGGCTTGCGTTTGTAAAGTGAGTTGTGCTCCCTCTCCCATTTTTTGAGGAAGCAAACCGCTACGCGGTCGTCGCGTGCTCGACGGGTCTTCGATACACCAGCTCGACATCGTCCCCGACGCGTTTGACGCTCATGAGCCGAAAGTTCCGGCCGCCCGAGAGCGTGGGCACGGTTCGTCCGGATGCAGCCGCCTTGGCCTGTTCATCGCCCAGAAGCATCGGGGCGATGTAGACGACGGCCTCGTCGATCAGATCGAACTCGAAGAACGACCCGAGCAGCCCCGGCCCGCACTCGACGAGCGCGTTGGTCACGTCGTACGTCTCGGCGAGCTGGCGGAGCATGACGTCAAGGTCAAGCCGTCGGCTGTCGGAGCGGACGCCCATGATCTCGACGCCGTGGGCTTCGAGCGCATCACGTCTGGGCTTCAGGAACGCGCCGGACTTGAGCTCGTTGGCGCAGCACGCCGTGACCGGAACCTCCCGCGCGGTTTGCACGAGCTTGGAATCGATCGGCAGATCCAGATCAGTGTCGATAATGACGCGCCTCGGCTCGCGCCTGGGCGTGCGCCCGACGCGCGCTGTCAAGAGCGGGTCGTCGAACGTTGCTGTCCCAAGCCCCGTGATGATCGCGTCCATCCGCTCGCGCAGGCGGTGCACACGCGAGCGGCTCCGGCCCGAACTAATCCACTGGCTCTGCCCCGTGCGCGTCGCAACACGCCCATCGACTGTCTGCGCCCACTTGGCGACGACCCAGGGCATGCCCGTCTGCACGCGCTTGCAGAACGGGTCCGAGACGTGCACCGCAGATTTGGATACTTCGCACAGATCGGCTTGAATGCCCGCATCGGCCAGCCGAGACCGCGTGCGGGTCGTGCCGAGCAAAGAGCACACGCGCGATGCCAGCCTCGATCAGCGCCTCCGTGCAGGGCGGCTGCTTGCCGTGATGACAGCACGGCTCGAGCGTCACGTACGCCGTTGCACCCTGGACGTCGTTGCCCCGGAGCTTTGCGTTGGCCAGCGCCTCGCGTTCGGCGTGCAGGCCTCCGAACTGTTTATGGTGCCCAATGCCGAGAATCTTATCGTCCTTGGCGATGACGCACCCGACAAGCGGGTTGGGCTCGACGCGTCCGCCCGCGCGCCACGCGGCCCGTGCAGCAATATCGAGCATCCGCTCGGCGCGTTCATTCTCCATCGGCATCACTTTCGGCGTGCTTTCAGGCGGTTCTGCGCATCCTCGGTCGCCAGCACGCTCGCCGAGAGCCTCGCCGCCTCGAGCAGGATGTCGAGCTCGTTCGAGCCGTCGAGTGTGTTGAGGAGTTTCTTCGTTGCGCCCAGCGCCTCCCGGCCGCCGGTGGCGAGCGTCTCGGTGAGCTTCTGCACCGCTCCGTCGAGTTCGTCGCGCGAGTCGACCACGCCCGTCACGATGCCAAGCTCGTGCGCCCGTGCGCCCGACATCAACCCGCCCGAGAGCAGCACCTGGCGCGCCCGGCCCGGCCCGATCTTGCGGACAAGCCACGGCGTCACAACCGCCGGGCAGAGACCGAGATCCACCTCCGGGAAGCCGAGCTTGGCGTCATCGTGTGTGACAGCGAGGTCGCACACCGTCACCATGCCGCAGCCGCCCCCGATGGCCGCCCCGTTGACCCGCCCGACCACCACCATCGGCAGCAACCGGATCCGATGCGTCAGCCGCGCGAGCGATTCGAGAAGCTGCCCCGGCAGCGTCGGGTCGTCCTCGATGATGACTTCCTTGAGGTCCATCCCCGCGCAGAAGCTCCGACCCGCACCAGTGATCACGAGCACGGTGGGGGCGTTGT
>CAXBOF010000563.1:0-2092 GCA_963977205.1 uncultured Phycisphaera sp.
CTAGGTTCAGGTCCTAGTGGGGGTAAAACCCCGTGGAGGTTCAAGTCCTCTCATCCGCATTCAACTGACAGACTTCACGGCCGGTCTTCGGATCGGCCGTGGGTCGTTTTGGGCCAACCGGGTAGGCTCAGGGGTCATGGCCCTTGTCTATTGCGGGATCGACGAAGCCGGTTACGGCCCGATGCTCGGGCCGCTGTGTGTCGGTCTGGCCTGCTTCCGCCTGAACGCCTGGGAGCACGAGGCACACGTACCCGATCTCTGGCAGCTCATGAATACCGGCGTCTGCCGCTCGCTCAAAGAGAACCGCACCGACAAGCGGGGGCGGGTCGTCATCGCCGACTCCAAGCAGCTCAAGCTCTCGAATCAGTCCAAGACGAAGCACCCGCTGACGCACCTCGAGCGGGCGGCCCTGACGCTGCTGGGCTCGGCGGGGGTGGAGGTGCCCGACGATGCGCATCTCTATGGCGCTCTGGGTGCATCGCTCCCCAAGGAAAGCTGGTACGAGGGCGAGGCGATCGCGCTCCCGCTCGGCTCATCGGCCGGCGAAATCGGGATCGCGACCAACGTGCTCGGGACCGCGATGAACGAGGCGGATGTCGCGGCTGAGGAATTGGCCTGCATCGCGGTGGGGGAGCAGCGATTCAACCAGATCGTGCGCCGGGAAGGAACCAAGGGCGAGGTGACGGCCTCGGCGATCGGCACGCACCTGCGAACGATCGAGCGCCGATTCAAGGACTCGGGCGACGAGGTCAGGATCGTGTGCGATCGGCTCGGCGCGCGCAAGGGCTACGCAGATCTCATCGAGCGAGAGCTGCCAGGGACAAAGGCCGAGCGGTTGATGGAAACGCCCGAGCGCAGCATCTACAAGCTCCACGGCTGGTCGGGCGACACGCGCATCATGTTCGAGATCGATTCCGAGCAGGCCCACCTGCCCGTCGCGTGCGCCTCGATCTTTGCCAAGCTCACGCGTGAGCTCGCGATGGCGCGGTTCAACCGGCATTTCTCGGGCATGCTTGCCGACCTCAAACCCACGGCCGGGTACTACACCGATGCCCGTCGATGGCTGGGCGATGCGCAGGACATTCTCGATGCGCCGATGCGCAAGAGGCTTGTCCGTCTGGGCTGATTTGTCTGGGCTGATATCAGTGTTCAAATGAATTGCAATTCATGCGGCCAGTTGCCGAGCATGGCGTATTCTCGTCTTGCGCGGCGGGCGAATGCTCTGCGCCTCACTACGGGAGTCGATCGATGAATAAGGCATTGCGGGGCGGAATCGCGGGGCTGGCGGCCTGGAAGTGGGGCGGCGGATGCCTCGGCACGATCATCGTCTTTGTTGTGGTGTTCTACCTGCTCGGATGGCTGTGAGCTGATTCCTGCGTGTCCTGTTGGTTCAAAAAAACAAGACGGGCCGAAGCCCGTCCTGTTCTTGCCATTTGCTGTGTGATCCCTGTGGATCAGTAAATCATCGCGGTCGCGGCCTCGATGGATTCGACGACCTGCCTGACCTGGAAGGGCTTGCGGAGGAAACCCTCAAAGCCCTTGCTTGCCAGAGCCGAGGCCTGCCCGTCGGTGAGCTTGCCGCTCATCGGGACGATCTTGGTCATCTGGAGGTTGTCTGAGGTGTGCACGAGGTTGGAGACACGGTCGGCGTCGTTGTTGTCGCCCAGGTGCATGTCCAGCAGCAGCACGTGCGGGCGGAAGCGCTCGCACTCCATGCCCGCCTCGAAGCCGGAGCTCGCGGTGCGGACCTCGTAATTGGTGCGCTCGATGAGCACGTCCTTGAGTGTGTTGGTGACATCGACATCGTCATCGACGATGAGGACGCGTGTGCGGCCGCCGGTGATCCCGTCGAGCGGGATGCCGTGGGCCTTCATGAATTTGACGAGCTCGGGAACGGGGATGCGTCGATCCTTTGATCCGGGGATGCGGTATCCCTTGAGCGCACCGGAGTCGAACCACTTGGAAACGGTCCGCGGCGCGACGTTGCAGATCTTGGCGACCTCTCCCGTCGTCAGCACATCCTTATCGATTGGCATGGATCTCACCTCAGCCAGCGGGGTTTTGGCCCCAGCCATCGCGCCACAAGGCCCGT
>CAXBOF010000564.1:0-2085 GCA_963977205.1 uncultured Phycisphaera sp.
CTTTGTCCTGCACGTCGAGAAGGACACCGTCTGGCAGCGTTTCAACGAGGACAAGTTCTGGCGCACGCACAACTGCATCCTGACCGAAGGCTCGGGCCAGCCGCCACGTGGTGTGCGCCGATTGCTCCACCGCCTCAACAAGGAGCACGGCCTGCCCATCATCTGCCTGCTCGATTGCGACCCGTGGGGGCACTACATCTACAGCGTCATCAAGCAGGGCTCGATCAGCCTCGCCTTCGAGTCCGAGCGTCTGGCGATCCCCGAGGCCAAGTACCTCGGCATCCGTAGCAAGGACTACGAAGCCTGCGGCCTGTCCGATGACGTCAAGATCGAACTCAACGACCGCGACAAGACCCGCGCCAAACAGATCGCCGAGTACCCGTGGTTTCAGGACAAGAAGGCCTGGCAGAAAGAAATCCAGGGCATGCTCCGCAACGGCTTCAAAATGGAAGTCGAATCGCTGATCACCAAGGACATCAGCTACGTGACAGAAACGTACGTGCCCGAGCGGCTGGCGGCGGAGGATTGGATCAGCTGACCTTTACTCAAGTGCCCTTGCCGATCAGGAAGTAGAGAATCATCCCGATCACCGGCAAGAGCAGCACGATCAGCGTCCACAGTAGTTTCCAGCCGACAGACTTGCTGGCGCCCAGGATGCTGACGATGGCGATGATGTCGAGAATAAGAACGATGAGGCCGATGATGTATTCCACAGAGAGTCCCTTCTTTTGAGTGTTCACCGACTATGGCACGCTCAAATGGTCTCTTCGTGAATCGCATCTATGAAAAGCTTCATAGTGACACTTTCGTGATTTCCGGCCGAATAATGCGTGATTATTCTTTAATCACGCCGAGTTGCCGCATCATAAAGATCCGCCGATCCGCGATGTCGCGGACTTGCTGATCGAGGCTCTTGCCGCCGCCATGGCCCGCTTCGCGGTCGACCCAGAGGAGCACGGGCTTCTCCGAGGGGCTCGCGGCGGTGCTGGCCTGCATGATCGCGGCCATCTTACGTGCGTGCATCGGGTGGACGCGCATGTCGTTCTCACCAGCGGTCAGGAATGTTGCGGGGTACTCAACGCCCTTCTGGATGTTGTGATAGGGCGAGTACGCCATGAGCGTATCGAACTGCTCGGCGTCCTCGGCTGAGCCGTACTCGGGGACCCAGTAGCGGGCCATAAGAAAGTCCTGATATCGCAGCATGTCAAGCAGCGGGACATGGCACTCGACAGCAGCAAACAGTTCCGGCCGCTGTGCGATCATCGCGCCCGTGAGCAGCCCTCCGTTGGATCCACCGGCGACACCCAGGCGCTTCGGGTTCGTGTACTTGTTCTCGATCAGGTACTCGGCGGCCGCGATAAAGTCATCGAAAACATTCTGCTTCTTGTCGAGCATGCCGTCCTCGTGCCAGGCCGAGCCGTACTCGCCTCCGCCTCGCAGGTTGGCGACCGCGTAGACACCACCCGCCTCATACCACGGGAACATCGTGGAACTGAATCTTGGCGTCATGCTCACGTTGAAACCGCCGTACCCGTAGAGAATGGTCGGGTTGTCGCCGTTGAGTTCGAGGCCCTTGGGGTGGACGATAAACATGCTCACCGGCGTGCCGTCTTTGGATTCGTACCAGACCTGCTTGACGTCAACAATGTCCGGGTTGACCTTGACGGGAGCGCGGGACCAGAGCTTCGGCTCGGCGTCGGTGTGAACCAGATCGATGTGGTAGATGCTCGTGGGCATGTTGTAACTGGTAAAGGTCAGGAACGCTTCGGTGCGGTCGTCTTTGGTCGACAGACCGGCCGATCCGATCCCCGGAAGCGAGAGGTTCCCGAGCGAGTTTCCATCGGTGTCGTACAGATCGATTCGTGTCTTGGCGGCATCGAGGTAGTCGGCAGCAATAATGCCATCGGCGAACGACACACCCGAGAGCACCAGTTTGGGATCCTCGGGGATGATGTCGGTCCAGTTGTCGTACTCGGGGTTCTTGAGATCAATCGAGACGACGCGGCCGTTGGACGCACCGATCGTGGTCTCCATGTAGAGCGTGTCATCCTGAAAGTTCGATGCACCCGGCCGGCCCGACTTTCC
>CAXBOF010000565.1:0-2079 GCA_963977205.1 uncultured Phycisphaera sp.
AGAAGAGCCCAGACAGCTCATGAAGCCGGGTTCGAAAATGCTCATTCCGTAAGTCCATTCCAGGCAAGCACATACGACACAATCAAAAAAAGTTACCCAAATTGCTGGCACGTCCAAGAATTGGTGGCATATTCCGAGGGTCTTGTCTCTCTCTTCCCATGGCTCGACTGATGGCTAACGCTTTCAGTCGGGTTTTCTTTTTGGGATTCGCGATTTGAGCTCCCAGGCGGGAATGCGGAGGCTGGAAGCCTCCGCCACGATTGCCGTGAAAGGCCCCGGATTACATCCTGGCCCAGCAGGCGACGGCCTGGCCGTTGACGCGGTACTGCAGCGGGGGCATCTCCACCCGGCAGCGGTCCATGACCTCGGGACAGCGGCCCGCGAAGGGGCAGCCCGGGGGCGGGTTGAGCGGGCTGGGGACATCGCCTTCAAGCACTGTCAGCGGCCGCCGTTCATCCGGATCGTCGATCGGGTTGGAGCCCAAAAGAGCCCGCGTGTAGGGGTGCTCGCACTCCTCACGCAGCTTGTCGCTCGGGATCTTCTCCATGACCCTGCCAAGGTACATGACCATGACCTGATCGCAGAAGTGCTCGACGACTTTCAGGTCGTGGCTGATGAACATCATCGTCAGCCCGAACTGCTCTTTGAGGTCCTTCATCAGGTTGAGGACCTGGGCTTGGATCGAAACGTCCAGAGCCGAGACGGGCTCGTCGGCGACGATGAACTCGGGCTTGAGCGCCAGAGCGCGGGCGATGCCCAGCCGCTGACGCTGACCGCCTGAGAACTCGTGCGGGAACTTGTCCTTCGACTCAGGGCGCATGCCCACGGTCGCGATCAGCTCGTCGATGTAGCTGTCCATCTGGGCATTGTCGACGATGCCGTGGAAGCTGATGGCCTCTTTGAGCAGCGACCGGACCGTCAGCCTCGGGTTGAGCGAGCTGTACGGGTCCTGAAAGATGATCTGCATCCGCCGGCGGACGCTCATCATGCGCTGGTGGTCGAGCCCGGTGATCTCCTGACCCTCGATGGACACCTTACCCGAGGTCGGCTCGAGGAGGCGGATGACCATCTTGCCCAGCGTCGACTTGCCGCAGCCGGATTCACCCACGACGCCGAGCGTCTCACCCTGAGCGATCGTGAACGAGACATCGGTCACCGCATGGACGTGGTTGATGACTCGGTTGAGCATGCCGCCTCGGACGGGGAACTTTTTGACGAGGTTCTCGGCCTTGATGAAGGCCTCGCCCGTGCGCTCAAACTTTGCCTTGGCTGGTTCGGTCGCGGGTGCACTCATCCTGTGGCTCCCGTGGTCAGATCAACGTTCTGGTTGAGGGGGAAGTGGCACCGCACCGGCCGGTCGGGGAACGCGTGCGGGATGAGATCCGGCTCGATGTCCACGCACTTCTGTTCTTTGTACTTGCAGCGGTCCTGGAATCGGCAGCCCTTGGGCAGCTCGAACAGGCTCGGCACGATGCCCTTGATCGTGGGCAGCCTGCCGTCCTCGGTCTTGCGCCCCGCCTTGGGGATCGATTCGAGCAGGGCCTTGGTGTACGGGTGCTGTGGGCGTTTGAAGAGGTCCGAAACCGAGGCCTGCTCGATGACCCGGCCGGCGTACATCACGATCACCCGGTCGCAGACCTGGGCCACCACACCGAGGTCGTGCGTGATGAGCAGGATCGCGGTGTTGAGCTTCTCTTTGAGGCCGGCCATGAGCGCCAGAACCTGCGCCTGGATCGTCACGTCCAGAGCGGTCGTGGGCTCGTCGGCGATCAGGATGTCCGGCTCGCAGCAGAGCGCGATGGCGATCATCACCCGCTGACGCATGCCGCCCGAGAGTTGGTGCGGGTATTCCTTGAACCGCTGCTCGGGGTTTGGGATCTCCACGAGACGGAGCATCTCAATCGCGTGCGCCTTGCGTTGCTGTTTGTTCAGCTTCGTATGGTACTTGAGCGCTTCGTTGAGCTGCCAGCCGATCGTGAACACCGGGTTCAGGCTCGTCATGGGCTCCTGGAAGATCATCGCGACCTGGTCGCCGCGAACCTCGCGCATCGTTTTCTCGTCGGCGGTGGCGAGGTTGAT
>CAXBOF010000566.1:0-2069 GCA_963977205.1 uncultured Phycisphaera sp.
CTGAACGTTCGGGCATGACGCTGATCGAATTGCTTGTGTCACTGGCGATTGTTGCCGTGCTGATCGCGATTTTTGTGCCCACGCTGGGGGTGATCAGATCTAAAGCGAAGGAAACGGGCGTCCAAGCGGATCTCCGCACGCTTGTGCAGGCCGCGTCAATCTATACCGGCGATCACGACGGCACCATGCCCGCCCCCGCCGGCGGTCCGGGGGACGATTACTTCTTTTTCTCACAGGGCTGGCGGTTGGAATGGGCGATGGAGCACCTCTCGCTCCCGACCTCCGAAACCAGGCCCCTCATGAGACAGACCGATGACGGGCAGAACTCGCCGATCCTGTATGCGTCTTCGGTCTTCTCGGCCCCGAGTTTCTGGGACGGCGAGACCCCCCGCGACATCACGATGCTCAGATCGCAGAAGCAGGCATCGGTCGTATACCCGAGCAACAAGGCGATGTTCATTGCGCCGCTTCAGGCGGGGGGGTATCAGGGCATCACGGTTGCCCAGCAGGCACCGGACCCGAAACCGCTGAAGGTAGGTCTGACGCCGCTCGGCTTTGTGGATGGGCGGGCCGGCCAGTTCCAGCCCGATGAACTCATCCTGCCCGATCGACGCGGCGAAAGCCCGAGGCCCTGGTCGTGGTATCCACTCCCGATCTATGGCTCTCATACCGCGGGCGGCGTCAGGGGGCGCGACGTGAAATGAGCGTTAGCTCCGGCTCAGATTCTGCCTGCTGATCATGACCTCGAGCGTCTGGGCGATCAGGTCGATCTCCCGCTCGGTCAGGCTGTTGAAGAAGGGCAGGGCGATCGTTCGGTTGCTGATGCTCTCGGCGATCGGGAAGTCGCCGGGCTTGAAGCCGAACTTCTCGCGGTAGGCCGGCTGGAGATGGATGCAGGGGAAGTAGGTCGCGCTGCCGACGTCGTGCATCCGCAGGCCCTCGACGATGCGGTCGCGGTCCTCGACCGTGTAGTCGGTCGTCAGGCGGACAACGAAGACGAACCAGGTCATCGTGGATTCGGGCTCGATGGTGGGCAGGACGAGCGACTCGATGCCGCTGAGGCGCTCGATGTACATCCGCGCGACGCGTTCGCGTTTTTGCATCATCTCATCGAAGCGGCGCATCTGGGCGACGCCCAGGGCTGCGGACATCTCGTCCATTCGGTAGTTGTACCCGACGCGCGGGTGCTGAAGCCACGAGCCGAGTTTCTGGCCCTCGCTGGCGCTGTCGGGGAAGACGTCGCGTCCCTGATTGCGGAGCGATCGGCACATGTCTGCCAGGTGCGAGTCGTCGGTGACGATCATGCCGCCCTCGCCCGTGGTGATCTGCTTGTTCGGGTAGAACCCGAAGACGCCCGCTCGGCCGAAGCTGCCGCAGGAGCGTCCTTTGTGCGAGGTGCCGAGCGCCTCGCATGAGTCTTCGATGAGCGGGATCTCGTGCTTGGCAGCGATCTGGGTGTAGGCGTCCATGTGGGCTGGGTTGCCGAAGGCCTCGACACCCACGATGGCCTTCGTGCGAGACGAGACGGCGGCCTCGATTTTCTTGGGGTCCATGTTGAGCGTCCGCGGACACACATCCACAAAGACCGGCCTGGCCCCGACATAGAGGATGGGGTTGGCCGAGGCGATGAAGGAGAGCGGCGTGGTGATGACCTCGTCGCCGAGCCCGATCCCGAGTGCCTGCATCAGGAGGTGCAGGCCGCTGGTGCCGGAATTGACCGCAACGCCGTGGGTACACCCGGCGCGCGAGGCGACGAGCTTCTCGAAGCGTTCGGTCATGGGACCGATCGCCAGGCGACCGCTACGCAGAACCTCGCCGACCATCTCGAGTTCGAGAGGGCCGACGTCCGGCAAACTCAGGGGTATGGCATCTGGGCCCATTGCAACAGGCTATCGGCCTGTTCGAGTTCCAGGCTCAAGTTGCTGTCGTAGACAGGTGAAAGGATCGGCAGAAAGGCCATGGCCTCGGAGGTCTGATCCCGCAGGACAAGGGCGAGCCAGGCCGCCTCCGCCCGGATCGCGCCGGAGTAGCTGTCCGGCTGATCGGTGATCAGTTCGAGCCGGGCCGCC
>CAXBOF010000567.1:0-2067 GCA_963977205.1 uncultured Phycisphaera sp.
CCCCGCACCGCGCGCGACATCCTCAACCGCACCAACGAGATCAGCTTCAACGCCGCCCTGCTGGGGGAGCTTCGCGCGATCACCTTCGTGCGCCGCCTGCTGGCCGAGGGGGTCGACCTGACCCTGCCGGCCCGGCCGCGTCGCAGGGGCAGCGTCCACCCGACCATGCAGGTGATGGACGAGATGATCGCCGTCTTCGCCGACATGGGCGCCGAACTCATCGACGTCAACCTCGCCCACGCCGAGCAAGCCGTCGCCGCGTACTACACCATCGCCACCGCAGAAGCCTCCTCCAACCTCGCCCGCTACGACGGCGTCCGCTACGGCAAGCGCGCTTCCCTCGACGCAAACGCCTCGCTCGAAGACCTCTACACACACACGCGCACCGAGATGCTCGGCCCCGAGGTCAAACGCCGCATCATGCTCGGCACGCACCTGCTCCGCGCGGGCTACGCCGATCGCTACTACATCAACGCCCAGCGCGTTCGACGACTCGTGCACTCAGACTACGACGCCATCTTCCGCGTCATCGGCGCCCACGCCGTCCTCACCCCGACCTCGCTCAAGCCCGCCTGGCCCCTCGGCGAGATCGACCAGGACCCCGTCGCCGGCTACCAGCAGGATCTCATGACCGTCGGCGCCAGCCTCGCGGGCTTGCCGGCGATCTCCGTCCCAGCGGGCTTCGTTCCCTCGGGCGAGCACTCCCTGCCCATCGGCGTCCAGCTCGTCGGCCCCGCGCTCGGCGAGGACAACCTCCTCCGCATCGCCCACCAATTCGAACAACGCGCCGGCTTCGAGGGCAGACTCGCACCGCTCTAGCGATTCTTGTGAAACTTGGGTTTGGGCTCAGGCTCCGGCTCAACCGACTTGGGCTCGGGCCTTGAACCCCTCGGCTGCCGACCCCCCGCGTGCTCCACAAGTAGAGGCGCCTGACGACGCCCCACCACCCGGCCCGCTGTCTTCTTGCGCACACTCCGGTCCCACGCCCACGCCCAGACCGTCATCGCCGGGAACACCAGAAGCACAAAGATCCCAACCAGTGCAATCGTCGGCGTCAGGCCCGATTCAGACCCGAAGGCCGCGTACGCCAACGCCAGAGCTGCCACGGTGCTCAGCACCGCAAGGATCGCAAAGACCGCGCGACGGGTCTTGAGCACAAACACGAGCTTGCGATCCACAGAACACACTCCCACACACCCAACACACACCCATTGAGGCGGGCATCCTACCGCGTCAATCTCAGGGTTTCCCATGAGATCGCCCCCCATTCTTTGCACCAAATCGCACCCGCGCAGCCGGATACACCCTGCTCTGGGGTTCACGCCGAATCGCGCGCGATGTTTGTGAACCACTCCTGCCGCGGCTATCGTCCGCACCTGACCCGTGCCCGCCGGAATACCCATCCCGAAGTGCCAACGCCGCTCCTGCAACGCCCGCGCTGCGCGCACGACATGGCTCCTCATCGCCCTGGCAGGGCTTCCCCTTGCAAGCCTCCCAAACGCTGCCCGGGCCCAGGATGACACCCTCACCCCAGCCCCCGTCGGCCTCGCCCAGCCAGAAGGCCCCTACGACGGCCGGTTCATCGCCTCCGTCACCATCCTCATCTCTGAGCCCGGCTCGGACGAATACCTCCCCGCCGACGCCGCCACGGGACAGCTCATCCGCAACCAGATCCGCACCGGCAAGGGCTCCCGCGAGTACAGCCAAGAGATCGTCGCAAACGACATCGCCCGCCTGAACCGCCTGGGCCGCTTCTCCCGCGTCGAGCACATGCTCAATTTCCAGGACAACGGCTCGGTCGACGTCACCTTCCGACTTGAGCGCCAGCCCATCATCGCAGACGTCCAGGTCACCGGGAACCGACGCATCGACACCGTGCGCATCGCCAGGCAGGTCGACTTTCTGGCCGGCACGCCCGTCGACCAATTCGAGCTCGACCGGGCTGCCCGCGCCATCGAGGACCTCTACCGCGACAAGGGCTTCCACCTCGCCGGCGTGAGCGTCAACCTCGATGAACTCAAAGAGACCGGCGTCGTCCTCTTCGAAAGCCGAGAGGGCCTGCGCACG
>CAXBOF010000568.1:0-2057 GCA_963977205.1 uncultured Phycisphaera sp.
GATTGGGTCCGATGGAGCGGATGCGGCCGTCCACGATGAACAGGTCGGCCTCTTCGTCTCGGTTCGAGGCCGGGTCGATGACCCGGCCCTTTCTGATGAGGATGCTGGGCATGGTCCTAGCGTAGCGGCGGGGTCGGCGTCTGGATTGGTCAACCCCCGAGCGGGGGTCTACGATGGCCCTCAGACAATCCGGGGTGTAGCGCAGCTTGGTAGCGCATTTGACTGGGGGTCAAAAGGTCGCAGGTTCAAATCCTGTCACCCCGATTCGGAACATCGAAGGGCGCATAGCTCAGTTGGCTAGAGCGCTGCCGTCACATGGCAGAGGTCACAGGTTCAAGTCCTGTTGCGCTCATTCCCTTCTTCACGCCAGTGAGAACGACCAAACGCCCGAGCGCAATGCCCGGGCGTTTGTATCCAACCGATCACACAGGTTGTGATTGAGAAGAGATCAGGCGCGTCGACGGCGGACGCATCCCGCTGCCCCTGCTACCACCAGCACGCCGAGACCTGCGGGGGTTGGAACGACACTGATTTGCCCCCTGACTTCGCCCGCTGGGAAAGCGGTCGTGTGGAAATTGGCGTAGATGTTGCCCGCAAAGAGTGCGTCGACCTGTGGCGTGGTCAGGTCCGTCCACGTGGCCATGCCCGCCAGGGGCCATGTGCCGTCGGGATTCTGGAATGCGAAAACGATCGGGCCGGCGACGCCGCTGGGAGCCTGGTGCAGGTGCGAACCCGGATCGCTCGGGGCACCGATCAAGTTGTCCGAGATATCCCAGTTGAAGCTGAACATGTTGAGGTCGCTGTCGTACTCGCCGAACAACGTGCCGATCGCTGGTGAGCCGCTGGGAGTCGCCTGCTGAGGCCCCGAAGAAATGACCGCGGAGAACTGGGTGATGTCGGCCTGTGCACCACCGACGAGAAGAGACAGAGATAGCGTTGCTGCAAAAATGCGCATCATAAGAACCTCCAGATTTCAAGGAATGGAAATCGATCCCGTGGGCTTTCGCTCGCGGGATCGTGTCATTCGAGATCAGCGTCGACGACGAGCGGCGAAAGGAAGAGCCGCGCCGAAGAGCAATGCCCCTGCTGGAGTTGGAACAGCAGTTGTCATCGCGGTGATGAGCGCACCGCCACCGATGTCACCGATGGTGGACGACTGTCCTGTTGCGAGATTCACAGACCAGAACACGGACTTTGACTGATCCGCAGCCTGGACCGTGCCGTAAGCGATTCCCGAGAAGCCGGAGATGTCGAAGGATGCTGTGTCATTCAGGTCAACACCGAGTGAACCGACGGTCATGAGTGTGCCGGCGCTGTTGGCCTGTGTGACGAGAATATCGAGGCCGGTATCGATGCCGTAGAGCTGCGTGGATGTCGCGCCCATCACACTGTTGGTGTACCCAGACGAGACAATGTTCGGGTCGAGGCCTTCGTTGGGGTCGCCCGGGCCGTAGAAGACATCGGTGACCTGCGTCGAAGTACCATCGTTGGGATTCAGAACAAGGTTCTGGTTGACGTCGCTTACGACTCGGATGCGGTCGATCACGGGGTTGAAGTCGAAGCCGAATGACGAACCGTTCATCGCGGGTGAGAACGAGCCTGCCCCGACGAGTGAAGCCGAGCCGGTGAGGGCGTTCACTGTGTAGAGATTGTTGAAGCTCCCGAGGGCGAATAGTTCACCCGTTGCGGGGCGGAAATCGATACCTCTGATTGTTTCGTTGCTGGCCAGCCCAGAGAGGGCCACACCTGAAAGCAGATTGCCCGGAGCCGAAGAATCCCATGTGACGAGATTCTGGGTGTTCGTAACAGCGTAAATGAGTTCCTGTGCCTGCGATTGTTGCGTTCCAGCGAGGGTCATCAGACCAATGGCACAAACCGATAACGTACTCTTATTCATGCGATCTCTCCGTTTGAGCCGTTTGGCCGACAGGGCCGGGCTCAGTCATTTCTCTTCTCATTCCCCTTTCGGGACCCATCCGCCGAGCGTTTTTGCACGAACCGAGAATCTGGATACACTGGATCCAATGGTCGAGGGCGAAAGGGACAGGGAACGGCTT
>CAXBOF010000569.1:0-2056 GCA_963977205.1 uncultured Phycisphaera sp.
GGCGTGTCTTTCCGGTCTGTCCCGTCGGCAGAGTTTGCATCACACTCATGGTACCGCCCACCCGCAGCCCGGAACGAAGCTCGGCCTGCCGGCGGGACGAGGAACGCGCGTGCCAGAAGCATTGGCCTTTCGCAATGGTGTATGGCAAGAAGCGCGGTCCCGGCCCGCGCGTGAAAGTCTTAACACAACCAGTTCGTCGGGTTCGGACCGGCAATGAGACTGCCAGCAGTTGGGACGCGAAACCCACCCAGAAGGTGCGTCTCGACGCGAGCATAGTGTGTCCGAAAGAGGCAGCCTGGAACATCACCAGAGAACGATTCGCAAGAGTAGTAGTTGATATTGAGCTGACAAGAAAGGAAAGCGGGTGATCGGAGTCGAACCGACGACATTCAGCTTGGGAAGCTGACGTTCTACCACTGAACTACACCCGCGGGCTCTCGTAGTTTACCCCGCTTGGCGGCTGCCGGAAAGAGCGTGAACCCCGGACGGGGCGAGTAGAATATGGGGCCGAGTCAATCACACCAGAAAGCCAAGCTCCATGGGCACGAAAAAGGCCTTGCCAAACACCCGGTCCTCATCGCCGATCAGCGGAGGGGGTGCGCCCGAGATCGACCGCGTACTGCCGATCCAGATCCTGCCCCAGCCCGACCTTGAGTCCTGCGGCCCGACCTGCCTCCACGCGGTCTATCAATACTGGGGCGACAGCGTCAATCTCGCAGAGATCATCAATACCGCCAAGTCGCTCCGGTCAGAGGGTGTCGGGCGGGGCACGCTCGCCAATATGCTGGGCGTCCACGCGCTCAAGCGCGACTACCGGGCCACCATCTACACGTTTAACCTGCACATCTTCGACCCGACATGGTTCGACGCCCAGGGCAACGCGCCACGTGAATTGCTTCTCTCCAAACTGCGAGAGCAGAGCAAGGCCAAGTCCGTTGACGACCCTCGCTTCAAGGTCATGACCGATTCGTATCTTGAATTTCTCGAACTCGGGGGCGACATCTCGTTCCATGACCCGTCGGGACGATTGATCTCGGGCTATCTCCGCCGGGGCGTTCCGGTCCTGACCGTGCTGAGCGCGACCTACCTCTACCGCTGCGCCCGCGAGTTCGGGCCCAACGACGACTACGACGACATCCGGGGCGAGCCGACGGGCCACTTCGTCGTCGTCCACGGCTACGACCCCAAGACAAGAATCGCCACCATCGCCGATCCGCTGGCCGACAACCCGGGATTCGATGGGCAGCGGTACACCGTCAGAATGAACCGGCTCATCCCCGCCATCATGCTGGGCGTGCTGACGTACGACTCCAACTTGCTCGTCATCGAGCCCAAGCAGACCAAACCCAAGAACGACAAGCAGCAGCACTGACACCGGCCCATACCGGATCAGTCCGGTTCAGCCTTGTGCGTCAGACTCTTCGTGCGGCTCGATGTGGATCAGCACGCTGTCGATGTCCGGCCGCTGGCTGCGGATCTCGGCCTTGATCCGCCCGGTGATCGAGTGGGCCTCCGTCACGCTCATCGCTGGCGGCACCTCGACGTGCATGACCACCCGATAGCCCCTGCCGCTCTGCCTGGCGTCGCACTGCTCGACGCCGAGCACGCCCGGCACCTCCTTGGCGATCGCTGCGGCGGCCTGGGCGATCTCGGGTCTGTGGCGATCCAGGAGCTCGTGGTAGGGCACTCTTGCCAGCAGGAAACCGTTGAGCACGATGACCCCCGAGGCGAGCAGGGCCGCCACATCGTCGGCCCGTGCGTACTCCGGCCCGCCGATGACCGCGATGGCGATGCCCACGAACGCGAAGGCCGAGGTGATCGCGTCCGAGCGGTGATGCCATGCGTCGGCCGCGCCGGCCGAGCTGTTGGCCCGTCTTGCCGCCCGGTCGGCGATACGCGCCAGCGACTCTTTGATCACGATTACACCCACCAGAACGATCAGCGTGTAGGGCCTCGGCACGGAGTGGGGGGTGATGATCTGCCGCGTGGCCTCGATCGCCACACCGATGCCGACCATGACGATGATCACCGCGATCGCCAGGGCCGCCATCGGTTC
>CAXBOF010000570.1:0-2055 GCA_963977205.1 uncultured Phycisphaera sp.
GAGTTCGACACCGGTTTCACCGGCGATTTCATGTTTATCTACGGCTTCGGTGACACCGGCGGGCAGTTCGAATCGTTCGCTGACATGGCGACCACCCCCACCGCCGGCGGCGGCACGGGTGTCTTCCTCGGCGCGGGCACACCCGCTCTGCTGACCTCGACCACCACCGGCCTCGGTGAGGGTGTCACGGTTTCGGTGAACAACTCCAACGTTGGCGGCGTCGGCCCCTCGGGCTTCACACCCACCATCCCCGACATCGATATCGCTGTCGGCTCCGAACTCGACGCGATCTGGACGCACCTTGATGTGCCCAACAACCGCCTCAATGTTCTCCTGGCTGGAAACCTCCAGTCCAATGACAACCGCCTGCTCATCTTCCTCGACGGCGACCCCACCGACGGCCAGAACACGCTCCGCAACGACAACGTTGATATCGCGTTCCGCACGCTGGACCGTCTCGGTCTGAACGACGGCACCGATCCCGATGATGTTGAGCCGCTGGGCGATGGCTTGACGTTCGACGCCGGCTTCAACGCCGACTACGCGATCATCGTCAACAACAACGGCCTGACCACCAGCACCAACACCATCTTCACCAACGCTGCGGTCTTGCGTCTGAATGGCCCCAGGATCATTCAGGGCTTCAACACCGACTTCGGTGCGTACGACGGCGGGCAGAAATCCGCTCCCGGCAACAACCCCATCCTGTTCGACGGCGACAATCCCCCGACGGGCGTCGATGTCGAACCGGGCGCTGGCGAGAACATCTTCACCAACTTCGCCCCGCGTGATGCCTCGGCCGCGTTCCTTGCCAATGGCACGCTCGGCTTTGAAACCCCGGGTCTGCTCATGATCGGGCTCGACAACAGCAACGTCGGCGGTGTCTCGGACGTGGCTGGCAACGATGTCTCCGACGCCTGCAACGTCACGACGGGTGTGGAACTCAGCATTGATCTGACCGAACTCGGCTGGGATGGCTCGTCTGACATCAAGATCGCTGCGATGCTCACCGACAGCGGCAGCAGCTTTGTTTCCAATCAGGTCGCAGGTGGACTCCCCACCGCTGACCAGCTAGGTGAACCCCGCGACATCGACTTTGCGATGATTGCGGGCAACCAGTTCGTCACGGTCGGCGACACCGCCGACTGCCCGGCCTCGCGCCTCTGCGCCGATCAGAACGGTGACGGCAACGTCTCGCCGGCTGACTTCTCGGCCTGGGTCGCAAATTACAATACACAGAACCCGATCGCGGACGTCAACGGTGACGGCAACGTCACGCCCGCCGACTTCTCGGCCTGGGTTGCCGCGTTCAACCAGGGCGCCAACGGCCCGACTTGCAACCCGTAAACCTTCTGGCCCCTTTCGCGGGGCCGTGATCATGCTTCACTCATTCTCAGCCCCGCTTGATGCGGGGCTGTTTTTATGGGTGCTGATTATATGGTGAATGTCAAAACGAAGCCGGGGCAGCGCGTGTGCGCTGCCCCGGTGAATTGAACTGAATTGCGTGCCGAGGATTAGCGGCGACGACGAGCGGCGGCCAGACCACCCAGGCCCAGCAGAGCCAAGGAGCCCGGAGCCGGAACCTTGAGCGTGACGAACTGGTCGCCAGCGAGGTTGTTGAAGTCGATCCCAGCGAGGCTGCCATCGATGAAGTTGCCCATCATGTCGTTGCCAAGGCTGCCGGTCCCGGCGGGAGCGCCGCCGATAATCTGGTTCGACACGTAATCGTGCGAGCCGCCGTTGATGAACCCGGCCAGACGCAGCATGCCGCTGCCGTCGTAGCCGATCTCATCGAGCGAAATCGCGATCTCGACACCCGTCGTTGGGGTTGCCGAAGTCGGCGACGCCGCCGACATTGGACTGGTTGGTGCCGAGGGTGTAACCGAAGCCGTTGGCACCGCCGACAGCGATCTGATCGCCGTCAACGTATCCGCCGCCACCCTGAAAACCGCCCGGGCCGCCGCCGGCAGCGTCGAGCTGGGCAGCGCTGGTGTAGTGCTCGTTGCGGTCGCCGTTGACCGTGTATGTCAAGTAGTAATTGGCCTCAAAGCCCGC
>CAXBOF010000571.1:0-2055 GCA_963977205.1 uncultured Phycisphaera sp.
GTGCCTAGCTGGCATTCTTTCAGTATGATTCTTGGTATGTATCTTCAGAACCACATGCCCGCCAAGCAGCAGGCCACGCTCCACGACATGCTGGCCGAAGCGCAGAAGATGGCTAAGCTGGCCGACCAGTGGGTCGAGCACTGCAAGAGTGAAGATGCCGAAGCTCTTGACGCTGCCCAACGCGCCATACTGGCCGGGGTATCACGTGATACCGGAGCATAAAACACGTAGGAACGAGTGGCTACGCGACCCCGATGGAGGCGCGGAGTACCTGCGGCTCGTCCTTCTGAACATCATGCACCTGCACCGTGTCGAAAGCATCGTCATCTCCGACGAGGAAGAAGAATTGGAGCCCATTCACTTCGAACAAGATGACATGTTCAGAAGGGAGAAAGTCCGTGGGTTCATGAAAGCGCTCGACGACGTCATAGGGTATCTATACGACATAGATGGCCCCGTGACTCTCCAGCTTAACCGCGAAGACCAGTCGCCCTGCGTCCTGCACTGTATGTACGACTGCTCCAACGACGCCGAGGAGATCATCTTCGACTACCACGTGAGTGAGGCTCTAGATGCCGCCCTCGACTTTGCCGCCCGAGGACACTCAACAACTCGTGGCTTCTACAACAACGATCAGGAGGGCTGAACGATGGCAAATCGCATCACGATCACGGACCTGCGCAACTCCGTCAAGTGGGCCAACCGCATGGCCGGGTACCCCGCCAACGGCATGGTGTTTGACGAGGCGGAAAGCAGGTACCTGTATGCCTCCGAGGGCGGCGGCGAATGGGTCGCCACGGGACGGGACACGGCTCGCAACACCTACAACGCCATCCATTCCTACATGCAGGGGTGGAGAGACCATGCGGCTCTGGGAGAAAAGTGATGGAAATTCCAGAAGAGGCGATGTTCGACCTCGAAGCCCGCAACTACTACCGTGATCCACGGGTGCAAGCCACTTACGTGGCCCCGCCCGAGGATGGCAAGTTCCACTGGACCCTCTGCCCGCTCTGCCGTGGCAAGGTCAGGGTGGTCAACCCCAACATCGACGCCGGTGGCGTTGACCTTAACGAGTGGCATGACGATGATCCCGACTTTGTGAAAGACTATCTGTCCGGGGCCTATGATATCACATGCCCCCAGTGCCTCGGGCGCACGACTGCCGCAGTGATCGACACTTTTACAGACACAGGAGAGCACCATGAATGACATCGATCTTTACCCACTCAGCTCTGGCGTCACCACGAGCAAGCATCTCATCATCTGGGGCGCGGACCACGAGGGATACCGGTGGTGTGAGAACCTCGAAGCCTCCGGCCTCGACTGGTGGGCGGGTTCGCACATGAGCCACGTCAACGGTAACAGGCGCAGCCCGTTCAACAAGTACTACACGAACGGCTGTCATGACGAGACGATAGAGGGCGTCGTCATGAAGCTGCCCTCGAAGCGGGGGGTGCTGAGGTTCCTGATCGGGTACTCGGATAGTTTCAACTCCGAGGCTGCGAGGTTCTCCACGACCATTGCGGAGTTCCCCAAGCCCAAGGACGAATATCAATTCAACGAACAGTTGGAGGAGGCAATGAAGATGGCCGACGAAGAAGCCCGGTGGGCAGCCGAGGGTATGCGGGAGGAGTCCGAAGCCTACGACGCGGGGTATTCCGCGGGAGTATTAGACGTCGATTGCACGGACGCGAAGAAGGAACTGGTCGCCCTGCTGAAGGAGCGCAGAGAGTTCCCGCCCGACCAGTTCGACCTGTTCCGCGCTCAGGCTCCGGCCACGGCCAAGTTCGTACGCCAGAACATCGTGTCTCTCTACCACCGGCTTGTCGATCTCCGAGAGGAACGTGACACAGAGATGGGAACCCGAGACTATTACGGCGGAGATAAGGCGAATGTCTGGGACCATGGGTTCTCAGCGCATTGACCACGCTTGTGGGATAGCGTAGTATCAATTCGTTGAGGGATCGCAAAGCAATCCTTCGACAGTGAGAGCAGGGGAATACCATATAGATCATCAAGGCGTAACTCGCTCCGATCCCCGGCGCGTTACGTCAG
>CAXBOF010000572.1:0-2054 GCA_963977205.1 uncultured Phycisphaera sp.
TCGAGATCCTGAGCGACGAGGTGGGCATGTGCATCCGGTACCACCGGAGCCTTTTCCCGAGCCAGCCCGTTGAGCGGGCGGTCTTTACGGGTGGTGAGTCGGCGAACCTGGGCTTGTGTCGGCGTCTTGCCGGCGCGGTGCGGGTTGCGGTTCAGACAGGCGACCCGATGGGCGCGATTCAGCAGAGCGGCAAAGAGCCCGCTCAGGGAGTGGATTTGAGCGGGCCGTTGCCGGGTTTTGCGGCGGCTTTAGGGCTATCTGTGTGCCCGACTGATCTATAGCAGGAGTTCGAGCGGGCCAGTTTGCCCGGGGGTATCCCATGAGCGAGAGCGACGTAACCAAGCCGCTGATGAATGCGTTGAAGCAGGACAGCTTCCTGCCTGAGGACTATGTGAAGTCCAAGGGTGAACGCCGCGCCAACATGCTGAGTCTGACGCTCTTTGGCGTGATGATGCTCACCGTGGTCGGCGCGTTCTTTGCGACCAACCGCAAGTGGATGAGCGTGCGGAACGAGCAGCGTTCGGTCAACGCGATGTATGTGCGCGAGGCCGAGAAGATCGAGGGTCTCAAGGCGCTCGAGAAGCAGCGTTCTGAGATGATCACCAAGGCCGAGGTGACCGCGGCGCTCGTCGAGCGTGTGCCCCGGTCCGTGCTCTTTGCAGAGCTGGTCCGGCGGATGCCCGAGAACCTGACGCTGACGGAGCTCGAACTGACGAGCGATGAGGTGAAGGTTGCTCGGGGCAGCGCGCGTTCGAGCGGCGTCAGGACACTGTCGGGCTCGACAGGCTCTAAGAGCAAATCCAAGAGCAAGTCCAAGGACAAGGACGAGGCGGAGAGCACGATCTATATCCCGCAGTTCACACAGAAGCTTCGGATCCTTGGCGTGGGCCTTGGCAACGACGACATCGCCGATTACATCGAGAACCTTCGCGCTTGCGAGCTGCTCGATGGCGTGGAGCTGAAGTTCATCAAGGAATCCAAGATCGATGGCGTGGTCTTGCGGAGCTTTGAGCTTGGTGCTCTGATTCGTGCCGGTGCCGATGCGCGTGGGCTGGTCAAGCCTGTCGAGCCGCTGAGCATCCCTGACATCCCGACGCCTGATCGCATCGTGCCCCAGAAGCCGGTGTACCTGCCTCCGACACTTCCGGTTGAGAAGGGCGATGCCGAGGACGGCGAGGAAGGCGAGGTTGAGATCAACCTTGGTGCGCTGCCGAGCGCTTCGGGTCTGTTCGAGGCGCCGATCTTTGCACCCAGTGCGAGCGGGTCGGCATGGAGTTCGCCGAGCGGTCTGCTGGATTTGATGGGAGCTGCAGCCCGGACGGGCGAGCGGAACCGATCGGAGAAGGCGGCGCTGGAGGCGCAGAGCCCTTCGATCGAGGACGAGGACTTGTTCCCGATCGAGGAGGCCGAGACTGTGGAGATCCCGGCCGAGGAAGTTTCGGTTGAGGAAGACCCGGCTGAAGTTGCCCCGACCGAGGAGCCGTCGCCCAGGCCCATGTGGTTTACGGACCCCGTGACTGATGACGGAACCGGCGATGAAACCGGCGATGAAGCTGGTGACGGTGCTGGTGACGACACTGGCGAAGGTGATGAAGAAGTGGAGCCCGTGCCCGCGGCGGGTGACGATGAGACCGACCCGGCGACGGGTGACGATGACAGCGAAGAGGGCGATGAGCCCGCGCCGGCAGATGGCGACGATCAGGAGGACGAGTGATGCGATTTGGTATCCGAGAATTTGTCCTGCTGGCGATTCTGCTGGCGATGCCTTTGTCGAGCTACTGGCTTGTGTTCCGTCCTCAGAATGAGGAGATCGAGCAGGCCGAGCGCGAGATCGAGCACAAGCGTGCGATGCTGGAGAAGCTCCAGGTCGCGACAAGCCGGAGCGACACGCTCGAGGACGCGAACGCGGAGATCGCCCTTGGCATCTCGGCGATCGAGGAGCGTCTGCCCTCGGGCAAAGAGATCGGGACGATTGTCCGCGAGGTCTCTCGTTTGGCGCAGGAATCGGGTCTTGAGCAGCCGGGGATGACCTCGGGTGTGCCGGTGCGTGGTTC
>CAXBOF010000573.1:0-2053 GCA_963977205.1 uncultured Phycisphaera sp.
TGGCCAGTCTGGAGCCTGCCTTTTCGTCGATGAGCGCTGGCACAGGAGCATGCCCAATGGAAGTAGCTACTCCCTTGTTGCTGCCAAAGTCGAGGGCCATGATGCCCAGGTTGTTCAAAGGAATTTGCAGCTCACCACAGGTCTGCTGCTTGGCAACCTTCATAACCTTGGAGAAGATCGAGCTGGTCTGGAAGCGGGCGGTGCCCAGATCGATGACGGCTTCGAGCTGCAGATCCTGCAACCGACTCAGCTCTGTTGTGCGGATAATCGGTATTTCAAGAACATTCACGATCAGCTTTGCCGGGCCGTCGTCGGGGCCTTTCGTGACACGCCCGATGACGGGGATGGCTTCGCCGATGAACTCACCCATCTCGGGCCTGACCTCGCGCACGATCAGCTCCGCTGGTTCGATCGCGATGAGCCTGCCCTCGTACATCCTGCTGACGAGCTTGCCCGAGGCCCGCGTGGTCTGGAGATCCAGCGTGAGCGCTCCGGAATCCACCTTGAGATCGCTCGCCTTGACATCGAGCATGGTCGATGGCCCGAAGACCTCGAGCATGAGCCCATCTTGCGCGAGCAGGCCATCGATCATGGCTGTCGGAGCATCCTTGGCGAGGATCTGCCCATCGATCTTGGTTTGATCGACTTTGAACTCGCCTTCCTCGCTTGCGAACGTCTCGATACGCGCAGCCAGTGTGATGGGCTCGCGGTCGGCATCGGTCGGCTTGGCGTTGCCATCGAGGATGATCTGGTTCGAATCGCCCGAGATGTGCAGGTGAATGGGCGCATACGCATGGTTGACGCCGTCTACTTCACCTGTCGATTCGTGGGGCACGAAGAGGTTGATGCGGTCTGCATCGATCCTGGCATCCACCGCAAAGATGCCCGGCAGCACCGGGCCCAGGCCGCGCGAGAGCGAGAGCTGGTCAATTCTGAGTTTGAGCCCGATTTCATCGGTGACCCGCACGCGCTCGGCGCCGACCGGCTGGCCGAATCCGTAGCGAGTCGCGACTGCGGGCATCACGTTCCAATCGAGAATCGCTGGCTCATCGAGCAGAACTGCTTGCTGCGTCACCACGAGTTGGATGGGCGACTCGGTCCGCAGCCGGGGGCTTGTGATACTGGCCTGGGCGTCGAGCGTGCCGAATGCGCCATCGGCGATCACGCCCTCAATCGCAAAGTCCGCGTCGAGCTTGGCCCCGATGAGCCCGGGCACAAGGCCTTCGAGCAAGATGACATCATCGACGAGGCCGGCATCGAGCGCTTCGATTCGCACATCCGCTCGCACCGGACCGCCGAGTCGGCCGGCATCAAAGCCGACATCCGCGCCGCCCGTAATTGTCGCCACCCGGCCGCCGCGCGAGACAACATCACCCGAGATCGCCAGCGACATAGCTTCTATGCCCTTGCCCAGCACCGCGCCAACGGGAACATGACCGTCGATGATGAGCGTTTCAAAGCCGATCGGCCCGGACGCGAGTGTCTCTTCACAACGCTTGATGGGCAGACCCTCGACCATGCCCGAAGCGGTGAGCCTGATCTCTGGCTTACCGGTTGCAGAGAGCGTCCAGCCGCTGAGCAGGTCGAACGCGCCCAGCGTCATCTCGACACGCGCCGGCTCGATGAACCGTGCGCCGACCGCCTCGGCCTTGCCGGCCGCCTGACCCGCGCGGAGCCGAATCTGCTCGATCACCTCCGGCCCGATCTCCGACACCAGCGCCCCGCCGTTGATATGCAGATCACCCGAAGCCATTTCCGCGTTGATCTCGCCCGTCAATCGATCGCTCGTGATATCAAGCTCTATCGCTCCGGTCATGGCGTCGGCGACCAGCACGACATCGACGAGTCTTCCGATGAGCTGGGCCGCCAGCACGCGCCCGCTGCTCTTTGCCGGGTCGGCGACCTCGGTTGCCAGCGCGACGGGCAGGCCGCCAAGGTCGATCCTGCCGTCGTAGCGCACGCTCTCGGGTGAGAACGATCCGTTCTCAATCAAATTGAGCGCCACGATCTGCCCGCCGACCGTGACGGGCTCGCCCGACTGAGACAGCAGGCC
>CAXBOF010000574.1:0-2048 GCA_963977205.1 uncultured Phycisphaera sp.
GCGATGGGGAGCGTGTCGTCGCAGATCACGAAGGGGTGGAATCCGGTGGTGCGGACGAAGGTGTATGTCTGGCCCGCGACGAGGACGAGCGTGGGGTCGGGCTCGTCGGTGATGGTGCCCGAATCGTCGGTCCATGTGAAGAGGAAGGAGTTGATGCCATCGTTGCCGATCGAGAATGTGGCGCTCTCGTCGACGAGGTATCGGCTCGGGCCGAGCTGGGTGGTGTCGGCGTGGGCGGCCCCGGTCAGGGCGGCGGCGATGAGAGCGACGGGGGTGGTGGGGGTGATGGTGCGCATGGGGTTCTCCTCTGGGTTGGGGCTGCCCGGCAAGGCGGCGATACACGGCTTTGCCGGGCAACAGATCCATCCTCAGGGGAAATCGCGGAGCGCCAATCCATCTCAATAGATGGGCGCTCCAAAGCGGCGTTCTTATCGGGCGTTTGGGGCCTCGGGTTGGCTCTGGGGGGCGTTCTGACCGATGGTGAACACGGTTCAGGGCCACCCGGCCCTCTACCCTTGTGTGTTCCGGACACTTCTGATGAGGCCGGGCGAGAACATCCCGGCCCGGGCGGCGTAATCCGGGTTCAACGAAGACAGACCCCGCGGTCAGCCGTGGCCAGAAACGCGGAGCAGAGCAGATGACCCAAGCCAACGGCAAGAAGGCCCTCATCACCGGCATCACGGGGCAGGACGGGAGCTATCTGGCCGAGCTCCTGCTCCACAAGGGCTACGAGGTGCATGGCATCAACCGGCGCGCCTCGTCGTTCAACACCGAGCGTATCGACCATATCTACCAGGACCCGCACCTGGCGGGCACGCGGCTCTTCCTGCACTACGGCGACCTGTGCGATGCCAACGTCCTATCGAAACTGATGGATCAGATCAAGCCCGACGAGGTGTACAACCTGGGAGCGCAGAGCCACGTGCGCGTGTCGTTCGACATGCCGATCTATACGGCTGAGACGGTCGCGATGGGCGCGCTCAAGCTGCTCGAAGCGATCCGTGATTATCGCGACAAGTCCGGGCACGAGGTGCGGTACTACCAGGCATCGAGCTCTGAGATGTACGGCAAGGTCGTCGAGACACCCCAGACCGAGACGACGCCTTTCTATCCGCGATCGCCTTACGCGTGCGCCAAGCTGATGGCGCACTGGATGACGGTGAATTACCGCGAGAGCTACGGGCTGCACGCCTCATGTGGCATCCTGTTCAACCACGAGAGCCCCCGCCGGGGCGAGACGTTCGTGACGCGCAAGATCACACGCGCCGTCGGCCGCATCAAGATGGGCCTTCAGAAGAAGGTGTTCCTGGGCAACCTGGACAGCAAGCGCGACTGGGGCTTTGCGGGCGATTATGTCGAGATGATGTGGCGGATGCTTCAGCAGGAAACGCCCGACGACTACGTCGTCGCGACGGGGCGGACCATCAGCGTGCGCGAGTTCGCGGATCTGGCGTTCAAGGCGGCGGGGCTGCGGTTCGAGGACCACGTCGAGTTTGATGCCAGGTATCTCAGGCCGGCGGAGGTTGACCTGCTGCTGGGCGATCCCTCCAAGGCCAAGGTGCAGCTGGACTGGGAGCCTAAGACCACGGTCGAGCAGCTGGCGCAGATGATGGTGGAGCACGACCTCGAGCTGGCGGCCCGCGAGAAGACGCTGCGGGACGCGGGGCACGAGCTGCCGAGCTTTACGGGCCACGATCAGTAAGATTGAACTGATCTGAAGGAGAAACGATTGAGCCACAGGACTCCAATGTACATCGCGAATCGGTTGCGTCAGAAACTGCGCGAGCATCGCCATCCTGATGAGCCATGGTGGACAAGCGGGAGTGTGGAGCTCGTTGACCGTTGGCTTGGCCCTGATGACATTGTTGTCGAGTTTGGGTCTGGTCGTTCAACGGCCTGGCTTGCCAAGCGAGCCAGCAGTGTGACAAGTGTTGAGCATCACGAGGGTTGGTGCGAGAAGGTGCGCGGCCAGCTTCAGAGTGCGGGACTCAGCAACGCGGAGGTTCGGCTTGCAGCCGACGAGCCAGAGGCATACGTAGCCGCGGCGG
>CAXBOF010000575.1:0-2043 GCA_963977205.1 uncultured Phycisphaera sp.
CCGGGCATCCAGAGGGTCTCGTAGCCCCGCATCCGGTGGTAGCGGATGAGGACGTCCTGGAGTGTGTTGTTGAGCGCGTGCCCGAGGTGCAGGGCCGCGGTGACGTTGGGTGGCGGGATGATGATGCAGTAGGGCTTGGCCTCGCCCGAGAGGACCCGGGCGGGGTCGGCGTGGAACGCGCGGGCCTCGTCCCAGCGGGCGCTGACCGAGGGCTCGTGCTCGGCGGGGACGTACTTGGCGGGGAGCTCGGTTTGGGCGGGCTTTGTCATTGAGCTAGAAGTGTATGGGGGCCGATACCATCTCCGATGACTTCGCAGAACGAGAATCGGGGTTCGAAGGGACTTGTGGCGGGCTTGCTCGTCGTGGTGGCTCTTGGGATCGTCGCGGCCGGTGCATGGTTCGTGCTCGGGCCCGGGGCCGGCAGCGGGCCGGGGGTGCCCGATGCTGCTCAGCAGGGCGGCTCTACGAAGGCCACGCCCGCCCACGCGATCGAGGCGGCGCTTTCGGCGGCCCGGAGCTATCAGGGCAGTGAAGAGTTCGCCAAGGCCGAGGCGGTCTTGAGAGCAGCTGTGGGCGAGCACGTGGACGATCAGGCCCTGCGGCTGGCGTACGCCGAGGTGCTCTTGAGTCTCAGGCGGCCCGAGGAGGCGTACGAGCAGTACGAGGCGGCCCTTGCCATCGGGCCACAGGAGGCGGCGATCGAGTTCCAGGCGGGGACGCTTGCCAGCTCGATCGGGAAGAACGACCGGGCGCTCGAGCATTTTTCGATGGCCCGCGCGGCCGAGCCGAGGAGTGCGGAGATCGCGCTCTATCTGGGCGTGACGCAGTTTCGGCTCGGGATGATCGAAGAAGCGAAGGTGAGCCTGCTGTCGGCGGTGAAGCTGGATGAGAATGAGCCGGTGGCCCCGGCGATGCTGGCGCAGATCGCACTGGACGAGAACCAGCCTGAGCTGGCGCTGGGCTATATCAGGCGGTCGCGGGAGATCGATCCGCAGCAGCTGGCGCACAGGATTCTGGAGGCGCGGATCCTTCGGCGACTCAACAAGCCCGAGGAAGCGCTGACCCTGATGTTGGCGCTGCCCGAGGACCAGTTGTACCAGACCGCGGTGCTGGATATCTGTTCCGGGTGCATGGGGCTTCTTGGCAGGCCCGCCGACGCGGCGGCTTTGTACGAGGAAGCACTCGCGGCAAATCCTACGAACGCGGAACTGGCATTCCAGGCCGCGCAGTGGCACGAGCGGGCGGGCCAGAACGAGGCGGCGATGGCCAAAGCGAAAATGGCTCAGATGCTTGGGCACGAGCTGGCGGGGAAGATGGCCGAGCGCCTCGCGGGCGGGTGAGTCACCCTTCTGTGCAACGGCCGTGGCAGGTCGTGATCTCGGACACAGTTGGCACGGGTTGCCCTTCGGGACAACCCGTGGCACCCGCAGGGTTCAGAGGCTGGCAGCGATCTCGGGCGAGCTTGGGGTCGAGGGGTTGGGCTCGATGTCGCCGTCGTCGTCATCGTCGTCCTGCTCGTCGTCATCATCGTCATCGTCGTCTTCGGGGAAGTCGTTGTTGGCGTTGCGTGGGGGCAGCTCGCCCGGGGGGACCTCGAGGCGTTTGCCGGACTCGGTCCAGGCGTCGGGGATGTGCTTTGGTTCTTTGTGCTTCTTGGCGATGTTTCGCTTGAAGCGGGAGCGGGCGATCATCATGAGCGCCAATGAGCCCGAGGCGACGACGATCAGGGCCATCGCCATCAGGGCGGCGGCGAGGATCTGGTCGGACGAGGCGAGCGTGATGGGTGGGTCCATCGTCATCCTGCAATCAGCGTAGCGGCTACACTCGGGGACCATGGACGAAAATACACTTCACTTTCAGGTACACGCACCGGTCATCGCCGACCTTGAGGCGCGGATTTTGACGATCCGCGACTCTCTTTAACTACGATCAGAAGGTCGAAACGGTTGCGAACCTGACCGAACGGCTCAACTCGCCGGACTTCTGGAACAATCAGACCGAGGCCCAGAAGGTGCTGGCGGAGATGAAGATCGCCAAGGCCCA
>CAXBOF010000576.1:0-2042 GCA_963977205.1 uncultured Phycisphaera sp.
CCACGAGGGGCCGCACGACTGGGACGTGATCCGCCGCGTCGCCCGCGATCCGAAGTGCGTCGCCTGGGGCGAGCTCGGGCTTGACAACCACTACGACGAGCCGGCGCGATCGATCCAGGACGCGGTCTTGGCCGAGCAGCTGGCGGTGATCGAGAACGAGAAATCCGCCGCCGGCCAGCCGGGGCTGGGTAAGCCCATCGTGATCCATTGCCGTCAGGCGTTTGGCGATCTCATCCCGATCTTGAAGTCCAGCCCGTTGGATCCGGCCCGTTTCGTCTTCCACTGCTTTACGGGCAACGCCGACGAGGCCCGCATGATCCTCGACTTCGGGGCGATGATCAGCTTCACTGGCGTGGTGACGTACAAGAACGCCAGGGATGTGCAGGAGGCGGCCCGTCTTGTGCCGATGGACCGGATCATGGTCGAGACCGATGCGCCTTTCCTGTCCCCGATGCCCCGCAGAGGCGAGCGGCCTTGCAGGCCCTGGATGACCTCGCTCACCGCGCTGTTCTTGGCCGACTTGCGGGGTGAGGACTGGGACACGTTCCACCACGCGATCAACGACAACACCGCGCGATTCTTCGGCATCGATGCGCACGGCTCGCAAGGAACCGGCCGATGATTCTCACACTCGGCGCGTGGCTGCACGATCTCGACCCGTTCGCGCTGCGCATCTCGGGGAACTTCGGCATCCGGTGGTACGGCCTCAGCTACGCGCTCGGGTTCTTTCTGGGCTGGCTCGCGCTGCGGTTCCTCCACAAGCGCGGCATGGCCCTGATACCGCGCGAGCGGTTGACCGATGCCGTCATCTACGCCGCCATGGGCGCGGTCGTGGGGGGCAGGCTCGGGTACATCGCCTTCTACCAACCCGAGCTGCTCTGGATGTTCGAGTCCAACCCGCCCTTCTGGGGCGTTCTGATGCTCAACCACGGCGGGATGGCCAGCCACGGCGGCATGATCGGGGTCCTCGTCGCCGGCTACCTCGTGTCCCGCGGCTCGCGCACCGAAACGGGCCAGCGCGTGGGCAAGGTCCCCGTCTTGCATGTCTTCGATCTCTACGCGCTGATCGCACCCTTTGGCCTCATGCTCGGACGCATCGCCAATTTCATCAACGGCGAGCTGCTCGGCAAAGTCGTCGCACTGCCGGGCGAGGACGCGCCCGGGTGGGCCGTCAGGTTCCCGCAGGAGATCGGCTCGGGCCACGACGCGAATCTGCGCACACCGGAGCAGGATTTCGCGCTCGACGAACTCATCCGCAATCACAGCCTGCCCGATCAATCCCCGGGCGAGGCGCTCGAGCACATCATCCACAAGGTCCAGTCCGGCTCGGCTGAAGTCGCCCAGCAGATCGAGCCTTTGCTCTCAGCCCGCCACCCGTCGCAGCTCTACCAAGCTCTCGCCGAGGGTGTCATCCTCGGAGGCGTGGTCTGGTTCGTCGCGCGGGCACCCCGCAAGCCGGGCGTGGTCACGGCTCTGTTTCTCATCTGCTACGGCTTGCTGCGCATCGCCACCGAGTTCGTCCGCCTGCCCGACCCCGGGGTTTCGGGATTGGCCGGTCTCTCGCGCGGCCAGCTTCTCAGCCTTGGCATGGTGTTGGTGGGGCTGGTGCTGCTTGCGTTCATCAAGAAGAACGCGACAGAGCGCGTGCCCGGTTGGGCAGCTTCCAACAAGTAAGAACTCCGGTGCCACTATCCATCTCTGATGGATAGTGCTCCTGTTTCTTTGTTTGGCCCGTACGGCACCACCCATCAGAGATGGGTGGTGGCACCGTCAGAGCACCTCCCGCCTCTTGATCCGCAGATAACTGTCCTTGTCCAGGGTCCGCATCATCGCGGGGATCCGTCCGAAGGCGATCTTGTCGTCCATGTGGTGCCGATAGTCGTGCATCGAGGCGAAGTAGAGCGACGACATGCCCCATCGGCTGGTGATGAGATCCATCGTCCGCGACAGGTGCGCCGGTCGCTCGGCCTGTTCGAACAGATTGGCGGCGATCTGTGACGCCGGCGCGAGCCCGAAAACCGTCACGCCCACCTTGAGCGGCG
>CAXBOF010000577.1:0-2039 GCA_963977205.1 uncultured Phycisphaera sp.
CCCGCCGCTGCAACCGGAGAGACCTCCCGCACCAACGCCTCCGTCACCGGCACGCCCGCATTCGGCGGCGACAACGTCTGGATCAGCCTGGCAGCCTCCGAACGCACATCAGGCTTCTCGTGCTCGAGCAGCTTGATCGCCGCTGCGCCCACAACCTCGTCGATCTGATTGCCCTGCGCCAGCTCGCGGTTGATCAGCTCGATCGCAAGCTCGCGCAGCTCACCATCGACAAGCAGCAGCTGCGCCAAGAGCGGGCTTTTGTCCTGGTACGGCGCCACCATAAACAAACGCCTGAACCCGTCCACCGCCCAGTCCGTCGCCTCACGCTCCTGCGCCGACAACCGATCGATCCGGAACGTCAATCCCCGGATCAGCTCCGCCTGCCACTCCTCGGGCTTCATGATGCTGCGATCGTCGAGCCACCGACGCCATTCCTCGACATCGTTGCCGAGGTCATCGCGCCCGGTCATGCGCACCAGCGCCTCGACGGCAGCCTTGGAAACCTCGGGCGCCTGGAACGGGGCCGCGTGATTGACCAGCACCCTTGCCGCCTCCCACGAGCCAGCCGACGCCAGCGCCAAGAGCGCCTGCGGGCGAACCGATGGGTCACCCCGCGCAACAAGATCGATCAGCGGCTTCTCAAACTCGGGCACCGTCACCGGGCGGGCCGCGATCGCAAGCAGCAGCAGCCGCTGCGCCACCGGGTCTTCCGTGTTGGGTCCGAGGATCCCGATCATCCGGCGCATGGTTCGGCTGGAGATCTCCTGCGTCAGGATCGTCGAGGCCGCGTCAAGCCTGACCGCGTCCGTCGCCGTCGGCGTCGTCAGGATGTCGATGGGCGAGCTGTCCTGAGACAGGGCCGGGCCGGCGATGCCGCCAGCGATGCTTCCGGCGATGAGTGCAATCGAGAGCGCTTTGACCGCCCCGCTGCGGGGGAGTCGTTTGCGGGTTGTTGGTCTGAGAATGGGCACGCCTTGCCTTCGGGAATGGGGTTTGTGCGAATTCTGTACTCTTCGGGTGAACAGAGCCTTCTGGACGATACTATTCTGCGCAGACCCGCCATGTTCTGACACTTGGCGGAAAGCGCAGGCGTGTTTGGGCTATGGACGGCTCGGAGAGCCTTGGTGTCCACATGAACGATTGGCATGAAGCCGAACAACAAGTCGAACGCGCCCACGAGCTCTACGAAGCCGGGCGCTGGGACGAAGCAGAAGCCGCGCTGCGCAGCGCGATCGCTGTCAATCCCTACCAGCCCGAATGGCTCTTCAACCTCGGCCTCACGCTCGAAGCCGCCGGACGACTCGATGACGCGGTCGAAGCCTTCCGCTCCTGCTTCGAGCTCTCCGAAGACGGCGACCCGCAATCCGCCATGATCCTGGGCTCAACACTCATCGAACTCGACCGAGCCGAGGACGCGATCGCCTGGCTCGAAAAAAGCATCGAGCTCTCGCCCAGCAACGTCGATGCGCACGTCCACCTGATCGACGCCTTCGCCCTGCTGGGTCGCCACGACGAGGCCGAGATCCACTTCTACATGGCAGTCCAGCTCCAGCCCGACTGCGCCCCCGCGCACGCGGCCCTTGCCGAGTCGCTCCTCGATCGTCAGGAGTACGACCGAGCCGTCTGGTGCCTCCGCGAAGCCGCCCGCATCGACCCGCAGCTGGCCCGCGTGCACGCACGCCTTGCCAAAGCCTGCGCCGAGACCGGCCGCCTCGAGCGCGCCCGCCAGCTCTACCTCCGCGAACTCCGCCGCAGCCCGGGCGATGTCGACACCATCGTTGACCTGGGTCGCCTGCTCATGGACATGAACCGCCTCACCGAGGCGGGCGAGAAACTCCGCAGAGCTCTCGAGATCGAGCCTGACCACACCGAAGCGCATATGAGCCTGGGCGAACTCGCCCAGATGCTCGGCGACCGCGAACTGGCAAGGCGACACTTCGATGTCGTCGTCCGCCTCGACGCGACCTACGGCGGCGCTCGGCGCAGACTCGCAGAAGTCCTCCTCACCGAACGCAGCCGGGGCGAGTTCGACCGAGCCG
>CAXBOF010000578.1:0-2036 GCA_963977205.1 uncultured Phycisphaera sp.
GAGGACGGACAAGCCGTGGCACCCGGTCAAACGTGATTACGATTTCTTGACACCCAACGGTGATCGCTTGGGTTCGCCGTCACGTCGTGGGTAGATCTTTGGTGTCCGCCGGGCCTTCTCCAGGATCACGAGGCGGCCGGTGGGTGTGTCGATCGTTCCCGAGTGCACCGCGTGGAGCATGTGCAGGGCGGCCTTGGCTTCTTCAAGTTCTTCATCCGCTTTCTGACCCTTGATGAGCGCGATGATGCCACCCTCTCGCGCCAAAGGCACGCACAGCTCGGCCGCGACAGCGGTGCGCCCGAGCGCCCGTGCGGTGACGAGATCAAAGGTATCGCGCAATTTGCCCGAGCTGAAAGCCCCCTCGCGCTCGGCCCTGCTGTTGACGACGCTTACGTTTGTCAGGCCGAGTTCCTGCACAAAGTGATTGAGCAACTCGACCTTGCGGCCGGTCGCTTCCAGGAGCGTGAATCGTGCATCGGGGCAGACGATCGCCAGCGGGATCGCGGGCACCCCCCCACCCGAGCCGACGTCGCACACCGCCAGATGCTCGCCCGCAGGCGTGATCTCGGCGATCACCGGCAAGAGCGTGAGCGCATCGAAGATGTGCTTCATCCACGCCTCGCTCTCGTCGCGGATGGCGGTGAGGTTGGTCGTCTCGTTGGCCTCGTAGAGCAGTTCGAGGTAGGCGTAGAGCTGTTCGGGCTCGCCGGGTTCGAGCTCGATGCCCGCTGTGGCGCAGGCTGCTTTGAATTCATCGGTCGCGGGGATCATTGGGCAGGCTCCAGGAGGTCGCCCCGGACCATAGTGCTGTCGGGCCTGCGGAAGCCGACGTTCATGACCAGGCCTGTCATGAGCCAGCTGGTGAGCATGCTCGACCCGCCGTAGCTCACGAAGGGCAGCGTGATGCCGATGATGGGGACAAGCCCGACAGTCATGCCGATATTGATGAACGCCTGCGTTCCCACAAAGGCGGTCAGCCCGACGATCAGCGCCCGCCCGAAGGGTTCGCGGCAATGCCACGCGGTCATCAGGGCCGAGGCGACCCAGATGAAGTAGAGCAGAAGCACCAGCACACCGCCGAGCAGGCCGAACCGCAGGCAGATGACGGCAAAGACCATGTCGTTGTGCGCTTCGGGGAGTCGGTTGTATCGCACGAGCGCTCGGCTGCTGGCGTCGGTGTTGCCGACGAGTCGCCCCGCGCCGACGAGCCTTTGCGCGGTGAAGCTCTGGAAATTGATGTCCTGGGCGCCCTCGGTTGAGCCCTGAATCTGTTGCATGATCGCGACGATGCGGACTTTCTGATGGGGCCTGAGCAGTGGCCAGGAAGCCGGGGCGGCGGCGGTTGCGAGCAGGACAATCAGCACCAAGTGGCGCAGGCGTGCGCCGGCGATCAGGAGCATCGCAAAGAGACTGGGCACGAAGAGCGACGCCGAGCCGAGGTCGGGCTGGAGCGTGATGAGCCCGACCGGTATGGCCGCGATGAGCCCCGGCGCGACGAGGCCGCGCAGACGTGTGTGCTCGCGGCGGTAGCGCAGAAATCCCGCGACCGTGAGCACGAAGGCGATCTTGGTGACCTCGGCCGGCTGGAAATCCGCAAAGCCCATGTTGATCCAGCCGCGTGCGCCGTTGCGTGGCGTCACGATCGACTCGGGCACGATCGGCACGAGCAGAAAGATCAGCAGCCCGATGCACGCGATGTACGCGGGCCAGGCGATGAAACGGAGCAGCCGGAAGTGTGGCACTGTGATGAAGATCGCGGCGCTGATGCCCACGCCGAGAAAGATCGCCTGCCGGATCGTTGTACCCGAGGGGCTCCGGTCGATCGTGACGGCCTCGGCGATGTCGATCGCGTACAAGCCGATGAGCGAGAGCCCGAGCGAGGCGAGCAGCGTGACCCATCCCCAGTGGATGATCGACAGGTTTTTGCGCAGGGAGCCCGTGCCGCCGTAACCGCCCCGGATGATCGACTCGATCAGGGCGAGGTTCACAGGTACCCCTCTTTGACGAGAGCGTGAACGATCTGGTTGGCGATGGGC
>CAXBOF010000579.1:0-2031 GCA_963977205.1 uncultured Phycisphaera sp.
GAATGCTTTACGCTCCAGAGGCACGTAATTGCCAAACCCCGGGGCCCGCACGCACAACTCGGCCTTGCCGATCCGCACCCGCGCGTGATCGCGCAGCTGCTCGGCTGCGTCGATCAGCACCTCGCGGATCCGCTGCGGGTCGCCGCCGATCTCGTCATCCTGCCCAGCCAGCCGAACAGCAAGCTCGCGGATCGTCACCAACGACGACCGCTCATCCTCCGTCAGCATCAGCGGCCCGCCGCCCGGCAAATCGATCTCATCGAGCACGCCCGTAGCCGCTGATTCGAGCAGCGCCGCCGCGACCAGAGGCCTTGCGGGGTCCGTCTGCTCGAGAGCCTCTTCCTTTAAGAGCCGGGAAAGCTCGGCCGAAAGCTCCGCGATCCGCATGCCCCGGCTCTTGGTCGGCTCAGCCTCGATCGTGATATCAGACTCCGAGCCATCGTCCACCTGGGCAACCGATTCGGCCGCGCCCTCGTTGGTGATCGAGATCGCCTGCACGAGCGCCTCATCCTCGGGCGACTTGCTCTGCCGCCTCCGCCGCTGCTGATTCGGCGCATCCATCACGATCATGTCGGGGTTGTCGCCAGCCGCAGGATCGGAAGATGTCCCGGAGCTTTGGAACGCCTCGATCTCGGCCGCGGATTGAGCAGCAAGGGCGGCAAGACTCGAATCGGGGGTGTCGCCCGTCTCGCCGGCGCTGTCGGTCCAGACCCAGTCCGAGGTCTCGTCTGCGATTGGTGCATCGCTCTGAGAGAGCGTCCCGGGCGAGGCCGAGCAGCCGGCCAGCAGCGCCACCGCTGCTGCTGACAGCACAATCCCGGCCGCGCCTTCGGGCCGCCGACGTCCGTGTCCGTGTTCCACACTCATCACAACGCGGCCTCCAGCCACCGATTCGCGCCGAATCCGTGGCGCATCGATTGCCGCTATCGGCGAGGACCACCACAATCCGTTGGAGATTGCACGCTTTGGGCGCTCAATTTGAGAGAAGCGCAACTTCCGCGCTACCGCGACCCGCCAGCGATCTGGAGCGTGAGCCTCTCGAGCAGACGATCCGTCTGCCCGAGCCCGCTCTTGGATTTGCGGTCCGCCTCGACCGCCAGACTCAGCAGCTTGGCAGCCGTCGCGGGGTGGACACGCCGAGCCGCGGCCATCAGCGCGTCCTTGCTCGGCCCCCAGAGCCTGAGCGCCCCAGCCACCGCCTGCGGGCTCTGCCCCTGCGAGAGCCCGCGGCTGGCAAGGTGCAGCTTCCGGCAAAGATCCATGCACGCCCACATCGTCACGACACTCTGGTCCTGCTTCGTGTTGTCCAGAATCGCGCGCAGACGTGTGAGCAATTCCTCCGGCCCGGCCGACAGGATCATCGACTGGATGGACCAGACCTCTTCCTCGCGCGTCGCACCCACAGCCTCGGCAACCTGAGCCCGCGTGATCTTGCCCTTGGGTGCCTCCAGCGCGAGCTTGGCAAGCTCCGAATCGATCCGCCCAAGCTCGCCCACGCGGTCGACCAGGAGCATCGCAGCGTCGCGTTCGAGCGCCGCCGCGTGGAACTCCTTGGCCCGTCCGATCGCCCAGGCAACCGCTTCATACGGCGCCAGACCCTCGCATTTGTGCACCTCGCCGCCGCCGGCGACGATCATCTTGTCGAGCTTGCCTGCGTGCCAGGTGTCGCACCGGAGCACAAGCGTCGCCCCCTCGGGCGCGTGCTCTGCGTACCGCTCGAGCAACGGACGACTCTCGCCCTTGACGAGCTGGTCGGCTGACTCGACGATCACGAGCTTGTGCTGCTGCATCAGCCCGAAGCTCCGGCACTCGTCGAGCACATCCGCCAGCGCATCGCGCGTGCCATCGAAATGGATCGATTCGACCTCGCCCCGGTCCTCTTCCACTTTCTCGCGGAGTTTCCGGGTGTAATCGGCCCGGAGAAACGCGTCCTTGCCATAGAAGACAAAGACGCGACCCTTCGGATCCAGCGTGGGCTGACTCGGACTGGTTGGTCGTTTGGCCATTGTCGGCATGGTAGTGGGGCGGGGC
>CAXBOF010000580.1:0-2030 GCA_963977205.1 uncultured Phycisphaera sp.
CATCTTCGAGCCGGGCTTGGCCATCAATCGGTCCGCCACCTCGCGCTGAATGGTGACGTACTGCCCGGTGCACGTCGGCACATCCGTCAAGAGCACGAGGATCAAGGGCGTGGCAGCCCCGTAAGGCAGATTCGCCACGAGCGTGAATCCGCGGCCGCCGAGCTTCTCCATGATCTCGCGCGAGATCTCGTGCTTAGTTGCCAGACAGTCACCCTCGACGAGCGCGAAGTTCTCGCGCTCACCAAGCCGCTCGCGCAGGATGTCGGACATGTCCGCATCGAGTTCGCACGCCACGACCTCGCACCCGCGATCGAGCAGCTCCTCGGTCATCGTCCCCGTGCCCGGCCCCACCTCGAGCACCACATCGCCCGCCCTGACGCCCGACGCATCCACCAGCTTCGTGATGAGATTGTGATCAACCAGAAAGTTCTGCCCGAGCTTGTGCTTGGGCGTGATGCCCCAGTCGCTCAGAATCGTCCGGATCTCCGTGAGCGTCTGCATCGCTACCACGCCCCGCTGAGCACGTTGTTGATCGCCTGAGCCACGCCCGCTTCGTGGTTCTTGCCGACGATGTGCGTCGCCCTGGCCCGGACCGCCTCGATCGCGTTGCCCATCGCGACGCCCAGGCCCGCCGAAGAGATCATCGTGACATCGTTGACCTCGTCCCCGATCGCCATGGTCCGCCGCGGATCGATCCCCATTTTGGCGCACACCCATGAGATCCCCGCCCACTTGTGCGCCTGCGCATCGAACGCCTCGAGAATATGGAACTCGCCCTCGAGCCCCGGCACGTGCTCGCGCGAGGTCACCGCCGGGAACGAGTGCAGCGTCACCTGCTCGCCCAAGAGCTCAAAGATCTCGTCCCGCATCGGCATCGTCCAGTCCGAGGGGCCGCACGCGCCCACGCGCACCGTCCACTCGGGGTGCTCATCCAGATCCAAGGTCGCCACGCTCTTGCTCTCGAGCTGCATGTGCTCGAGCCACCACTGAGTCACCGGGTGGAGCTTGTACCCCGCCTCGCCCGTGACCACCAGATAATCAAACCCCGACGCGATGCGGTCCTTGAGCACAAGAGCCGCATGCCCCCGCCGGTGCAGGACATCGATCACGCCCTGCACGATCGGCTGACGCATCGCAAAGCGGTGCATCGTCTGGCCCGAGCCCGGATCGACCACCATCGAGCCGCCGGCCGTCACCATCGGATGCGTGATCCCCATGGCCTTGGCCGCGAACACACTCTCGGCAAAGTTCCGGCCTGTGCAGAGCAGGATCGCCACCCCCGCCTCGCGGGCGCGGGCGATCGCCTCGATGTTCGCCTCGGGGATGTGCCCCGTGCGATCGATCAGCGTCCCATCGATATCGATGGCAAAGAGGTCGTAATTCAGCTTGGTCCTGGGCGGGTGCACGACTGAGCGTATGCCCACTTCTCATGTGTCACGGCCGTGTCGGCCGTGCTCTGCATCCTGACTGCGAGACAATCGGATTCGATCGGTCTCTCAGTGACCCAGCCCGCCCAGCGTGATGCCGTTCTTGCCCGCACGCTTGGATTCCAGCGCCAACTGGTCCGCCTTGCGCAGCAGGTCCTCGGGCGTGGCCCCGTCCCAGGGGAACGTCGCCAACCCGCCCGAGATCGTCAACCGACCCGGCGCATCGATCCCAAGCCTTGGGAACCGCTGTTCCACGATCGCCCGCTGGAATCGGCCCGCCACCTCGGCAAACTGCGTCGGGTGCCTCGAGTGCTGATCGCGTGGGCCCTCGGGCTCGTAGAAAATCACCGCAAACTCGTCGCCACCGATCCGGCAGATCCGGTCCGTCGGCCGCGTCAATGAGTGCATCAGGTTCACGGTCTCGCGCAGGATCATGTCCCCCGCCTCGTGCCCGAACTCATCGTTGAACTGCTTGAAGTTGTCCAGATCAAAGACCAGGACCGTCAGCATCTGGCGGTTGGCGCGTGCCTGCTCGATCGCCGCCGACAGGAACCGGTCGAAGTACCGCCGGTTCCACGCGCCGCTGACGCGGTCTGTCATCGC
>CAXBOF010000581.1:0-2025 GCA_963977205.1 uncultured Phycisphaera sp.
TGATCACCTTGAGCGCGCCCAAAGCTCCACACGCGATCGCAAAAACAAACAACCCATTGAGCGCCCGGCAAAGCACAAAGATGCCCAGCAGCCCCAGCACGAGAGGCCAGAAAACCATCGTCGGCCCTATGGCTTCGACCAAACGCTTGCGCCCGGAGCCGGGGTCCTGCACGACCTGCTTGCCCCGCATACCCGGGGGCATGAGCGGCATCAGCTTGACAGACTTCGTAAACCACAACCAGCAGGCGAGCAAAGCCGCCGAGGCCATCAAGACTCCCAGCATCAGCCCGTGACGCTGGAAGACCAGCGGACGCCAGCCGCCTAGCCGCCACGTGGCCGTGCCACCGTGGTCATAGGTCCTGAATCCGTAAATCGCCTGGTGAAGCCGCGGGCTGAACCGGATCTCCCAGAGAATAAAGGGGACATAGATGATCGCGGCGAAGATGAAGATCATCGCCATGTGCTTGAGCGACGCAAGGTCCGTCACGTACAGCCGACCGATGAGATAGGGCAGCCCCCAGACGTAGAGCTGGCTCTGGATCGCCGCCCCGCCGTCGTACGCGCCGAGGTCATTGGAGATCGACGTGAAGAACGGCGACACGCACCAGAGGACAATGGGCAGATCAAACCACGAGGGCCTCAGCCGCAGAAAGCGTGTCGGGTCGAAGAGAAAAATACACCCGATGACATTGAGCGACACCGCCACATTGCGGGTGATGTCGATCGGACCGACCTGAAAGTGCCCCCAGGGCAGAAACAGCCAGCCGATCACAAGCCCGCTGAAAGCCGCCGTCCGCTTGGGCAGAAACAGGAACAGCATCGGCACGCCGACGAAGAACCACCCGAGCAGCGCGATGTAACCCTGGGGCGTCATGACAGCGGACCGGCACTCCTAGGTGGCTTCCTGCAATCCTAGTCGCCCGATTCTCGGACCCGAGCGCGCAGGAATTGCCCACACCTAGTGTCGGCCCGAGAGACCGGATTCATAAGAATCAGACCGCCAATCCCCGCAATTATCGGCTCGGGCGAAGTTCGCGGTAACACGACAGCATCGGGCGGAGCCAGAAGAGGCCAGTCACAAAGCTGGCAGCCACGGTCCCGGCCAGGGCGGCCCCGCGGGTGTGCACGACAAACGAGGCAGCGTAATCGCCAGCCAGCATCCCAAGCGCCGCGCTGGCGACCACCAGCCAGCACGTCCTGGCGTCCTTGGGCAGCACGTGCAGCCCCCGCTGTGTGGCATTGATCGCCATCGACGCGTACTGGAAGCAGTCCGAGAGCGCCACACCCGCGATGAACCCCATCATGCCGAGCTGCCGGTACCCAACCCACGTCAGCAGAGCAAAGCCGATGATCTTCATCACCTGCCCCGTCGCGATCGCCCTCGGCTTACCGATCGCCATGAGCGCCGCCTTGGAGGTCTCGCTCAAGACGCGCATCAGCATGCCAACCGCCAGAAGCTGGAGCATCCAGCCCGCCGAGTAGAACTTCACGGGGTACAGCATCTCGACGACCCAGGGTCCGGCCGCGAACATCCCGCTGGCCGCAAGCCCCGTCGCCACGAGCACGGGCCGCCGCACCCGATCCAGCACCCGCGACAGATCCTCGCCCCGGTTGATCACCTTGGCGTACGTCGGGAAAACGACCTGATTGCCCAGCCTCATTACGGCCTGCATCGGAACCGTCGAGAACGTCGCCGCCACGCCATAGATCGCAAGCCAAGTGACGTCGAAAACCTTGCCGAAGGCCAGCTTGTCGATCTGCGAGGTGACGAACGTCAGGATCGTGGCGACAAAGATCCACCCGCCGAATCGCAGGAGGTCCTTGGCGGCCGAGTTGCTCCAACCGATCGCCGCCCGGTGCTCGGCAAAGACGATGTGCGACACCGTAGTTCGGAACACCGCCCCAGTAATATTCCCCGCCACAAGCGCCCACACGCTCGGGTGCAGGAACGCCCACACCAGCATCACCACCAGCCCCGCCGACTGTGTGCCAAGCTCGATCAGCGTGAGCTTCTTCACATCGAGA
>CAXBOF010000582.1:0-2023 GCA_963977205.1 uncultured Phycisphaera sp.
CACCGTGCTGCGCGTCATGATGATCTCGGCGAAGGCTGGCATGAAGCTGGCGATGCCGGTGTTCCATCCGGAATCACCGAGCCGGGTCCTGCTGCGCTCGGGGTTCGAGCTGGACAGCCGAACGATTTTGCGCCTGCGCGAACTGCAGGTGCGCGCGGTGTGGATCAGCTACCCGGCGCTGGGGTTCCTGCTCAAGCACGCCTCGCCCGAGGTGATCCGCCACCGCGCTGCGGTTGCCGGTCAGGTGCATGGGCTGCTGGATGAGCTAGGCCGGGGTGCGCACGCGACGCTGGAGTATTCGTCGTACGCGCGCACGGTCGCGTCGCTGTCGCAATCGCTGATCGACAACCCGGACTCGAACGTGCTGCTGGACGAGGTGGCTGCCGGCGGCGACGAAGACCTGGAGCACGCGTGCGCGGTGTGCTACATCTCGGTCCTGATGGGGCTGAAGATGGGCACGTATCTGGAGCATCAGCGGGCGAGGGTGTCGGCGGCGGTGGCGCGCGATGTGACGCCCCTGGGTGTGGCCGGGATGCTGCACGATATCGGGATGACGCAGCTGCCCGACGAGGTGCGCACGCGCTGGCGCGAGGTGCGCGATGAATCGGATGTCCGCTGGCAGAAGCACGTGGAGATCGGGTTCCAGCTCTTGCACGGTCGTGTGCCGCCGGCGGCTGCGGCTGCGGTTCTGCACCACCATCAGTCGTACGACGGCACGGGGTTTCCGTACCGCACTCGCGCTGATGGGGGCTCTGAGAAGCTGCGCGGGAGCCAGATCCATATCTACGCGCGCATCCTGGCGACCGCGGACATTTTCGATCGCATGTCGCGCTACCGCGACGCCGAGGGGAAGTACGCGCCGCGTGTGCGGATTCTGAGCCTGCTGCTGCGTGGGCAGAAATCCAGAAAGCTGGACCCGATGGTGATGCGGGCGCTCTTGGCGGTGTGCCCGCCCTATCCGCCAGGGACGCTGGTTCGTCTGTCTGATGAGACCGAGGGCGTGGTCGTGGGCTGGGATCCGGCCGATCCTTGTAGGCCACGTGTGATGATCGTGGACCCGAGCCTGACGGAAGAGTCGGAGCCTGGCGAGATCATCGACGTGTCGCAGACGCCCGGGCTGTGCGTCGCGCAGGCCGAGGGTCAGGATGTGGGACGGGATAATTTCTATCCGATCAACCGTTCTGATTTTTGCCTGGAGACGGCTTCGAAGCTGCTGCACAACGCGGCCGAGCTGGAGCGTCACCGCGAGCACGAGGCCGACCGGTTTAAACGCCCGGCCTGAGTCTTACTCGCCCTCGGGCTTGACGGGCTGGGCCTCGGATGTCGGAGCTTTTGTCTCTGTGGCTATTTCGCTCGTCGACTCTGACGATTCTTGTGGCGCAGAATCTGAAGTGGTGTCCGCCGCGGTCTCGGTGGCTGCGGGTTTTTGTGCAGCTTCGTCTTTGTTGCCCTGGCGGTTCTGTTCGGCGCCTCTGCTGCCTCGCTGTTGGCGCTGACCGGAGTCTTTGCTGCCGGTCTGCGGCTGGCCTTGGCCGCCCTGCTGGAAGGCTGCGGGCTGCGCGCCGCCGGTCATGCCTGCGGGCATGGGGCGTACGGGGTTGCCGTCGTCGTCGAGCGTGAGGCCGACGAGTTCGAGCTCCGGCTTGTTCCAGGGCCTGTCGATGATCTCGCCCGCGGTGGGCTGGCAGAGGAGCACGTCGTTGCCCGCATCGAGGCCAGCGACGACCTCGGCGTAGGTCTCGCTGAACCGGCCGGTTTGGATGGGTATGCGCTCGTAGTAGGAGCCCTTGGGTTTGTAGACGAAGCGGACGGGGCCTTCGTTGAAGATCGCGGCCACGGGGACAGCCAGTGAATCGCTCACCGTGTCCAGGAGCAGGCTCGCCTCGCAACGCATCGAGGGCTTGAGGCTGTCGGTGTGCTCGTTGCTATCGAGGAGGATCTTGACGGTGTACTCGCGGAGGTTCGGGTCGCGCCAGTTGCCTGACTCTGCCAGCACGCCGATCTCACGGACAACGCCCGAGAG
>CAXBOF010000583.1:0-2019 GCA_963977205.1 uncultured Phycisphaera sp.
GTTGAACATCCAGCACATCAACTGAGCCGCCGCCTCGACCATCAAGACGCCCGGGAGCAACGGCACATCCGGGAAATGACCGGGCACCCAGAACTCACCATCGCGGACCTGCTTGATGCCCACAGCCTCGGTGCACCCCTCGTTGGCGTACACCACCCCGTCCAGGAGCGACATGTCGCCCCGGTGCGGGATCCACGACTCGATGCCCTCTTTGTCCGTGACGCGCGCAGCGATATCCACGCTGCGCACGTCAAAGAGAGCCGCGCCGGGGTCGGCAAGGATCAACGGTGACCCGGATGAGATCACTTCACCCATTCGTACTGCACCAGATGCCCGTGTCACGAGCGGTTAATCGGTCTGATCACGGAGCGTCAGGATCTCCTTGCGGATCTCCTGAGCCGCGTTGCGGATGTCCTGCAGCTGCTTACGCGCTCGCGTACCAGCAGCCTTGTTCCCGCCCTCGGCCTTAGCCATGTCGTCCTCGACCATGACCACCATTTGCTTCAGCTTCTCGAAAGACTCCATCGACGAACGCTCCTCTCGGATACGGGACTGTCCGGACCGCCGGCTCTCCCACTGGCCCGCGCTGGACCAAGGGGCACCGGCTATATCTTCCCGATCTAAGCCGCTCAGGCAAGCTCAACCGAGAATATACGAACATCAACCTATCATTGTAGGCCGCTCAGACGCTTTACAAGCCCCTCAGCCACTACAAGCGCCCCGTGGGCGTGCAACGTATCCCCGCCCACCTTCAAAAAGCTCGGTGTCGTCGATGCAATCAGCAATCGCTTGATGTCCGCAAGCACCGAATCGTCCTCACCGACACGCAACCCGCGTTCCTTGCGCAAACGTCGCATCTGCTTCACCGGCTTCACACCAAACAGCTTCTCGTCGTGACCCCAGAACAGATGCTCCAGATACACCGCATCCTCAACCCAGTGCCCCGCGTGCGTGAGCGCCAGATCGATCAGCACACACCGATCCGGATGTCCTTCTTCTGCGGGCATGTGTATCACGTTGCCCGGGTGAAGGTCGCCGTGACACCACGCGTTGATCTCACGGACTTCCCACTTGGACACAAGCCGTGGCAACAACTTCTGAACGCCCTGGATCGCCTTCTTCCATCGGCTTGCGTTCTCGATGTGGTTGTCACGCACCCATTGCCGTGAATCGTCTAGGGCTTTCTCCCAATCGGGCGTCTCCGGTGGCTTCCCAAACGCGCCCCGCTCGCGCTCGGCCCGCGCCTGGAACTCCACCGCTGCGCGCAGAAGCCCGTTCAGCGACCGCTCCGACAGATCGCCCGCGACCGGCTTGCCTTCCAATCGCTCGATCACCAGCCACGCCAGATCATGCCCGCCAAGTTCCGTACCAGAACTCAGCACGCGCGGCGTGGGATGGGGCACCTGACCGTTGACAACATCGCGATCGAGCCCGTGATCACCAAGCTGAACCGTCCACGAAAGCTCGTTGTACCCGACCGGGATCTTGACAATCACCGGCACATCGCCCGAGCCGTTGCGCCACTTGGCAAAACCCGTGGCCGCGCCGCCGCGTTGCCACGTCGCCCGGAACCATTCGATCTCGCTGAGCCGCCCCTGGCAGGTGTCCCGGATCGCCGGTTCCAGCGCCCGGGCCAAGGCCGCCGGATCGTCACCTGTCTCTGTCTGCCCGCCGGAGCTGATCATGCCGCTGGAAGCCTCCTGCCTCGCGCAACCGAACACTCACATCCTACCGCGCCGCGTGCCAGCGATACAGGTCTAAAAACCCTGATGGCTCGAGCGTTTCGGCTCGCACACGCCCATCAAACCCCTCAGGCAGCACTCCATCGCCCTTCAGCACGCTCCCAAGCTGCTTGCGACGCTGATTGAACAACTTCTGACAGAACGCTGCGAACAACTTGCGATCAATATCCGCATCTTCAACCGAAACCCTCGGCACGATCGAAATCATCGAGCTTGCGATCTCGGGCTGAGGCCAGAAGCACTCCTTGGGCAGCTTGGCGACAAGCTCCACCTGCGC
>CAXBOF010000584.1:0-2014 GCA_963977205.1 uncultured Phycisphaera sp.
GAACTCACCGTCACCGTCGGTGTCGATCGCGGCCCGCCACGTCGAGCCGTCGTTGAAGACGACGCAGTCGTAGATGGGCCCTGGATCATTGAAGTTGTCTTGGAGCGCATTGAGCTGGTCGATGCGCTCCACCAGATCCTCGCGGACCTTGAACTGGTCCTCGTCGGGTTTGGGGTGCTCGCGGTCGAAGGCGGCCAGTTCGCGCTCGAGCTTCTCAGAAAGCACGCGCTGGGCCTGGTCCCAGTCCTTGCGCCGCTCGCGCGCCATGCGACCGTCGAGGCCGCGCGGGTAGAGCTCGCTTGCGGGCTTGAGGCCCACGCGGTACTCGCCCGAGGGGTTGTTCCAGTCAGGGCTTGGCGTCAGCGCTCGGCCCGAGAGCCCTTCGAACGTGCCCTCTTCACCGAGTTCCACGACGGTCGAGGTGTCCACATCGCCCGAGCCCGTGCCATCAACGACGTCGATGATCTTGGGCTTGCCATCGCTGGTCACCTGCAGGCCCGGCGCTCCGGGATCGACACCGGTATCAAAGATCGCCACCACCACGCCCCGGCCGTCGGACTCGGGGTACTTGCCCAGGAACCGGTCAACACCCGTTTCCTTCTTGGGCTGGAGCGCGTCCAGTGGCCCGCCGGTGGGCTGATACGGCATCGCCCGCTGCACGTTGGTGATGCTCGTCGTGGTCTCGGCTGGCGTGTGCGTCAGCGTCGGCGATGAACACCCGCCCGCGGCGAGTACGAGAACGAGAGCTGTAAGGCGGCTACTTCTGGGCAATTCCATCATGTCGATCCCTTGTTGAACGAACGACGCGTCCCGAACCGGGCCGCTCGGCGGATGGTACCGGACCTGCGCCGGTTTGCTGCGATCCGATGAAGTTGTGATTCAACCTGTTGACTTAATCGGTGTCGGGTCTACGGTTGGTGTGTGAGTTCAGACCCGAAACAAGCCCATACCTGTTCCGGCCGGGAGGCATGCCTGGGTCGACAGATCTACGTGCTCTTCCACATGCTCATGCGCGAGTGCGACTCGGTGGCCCAGGAAATCGGGCTGACGACCTCCAAATGGCTCCTGCTCTGCGCGATCGGCGCCGAGGAATGCGAGCCGACCATCGGGAGTTTGAGCGAGAGTTCCATGCTCAGCACCCAGGCGGTAAGCCGGATGGTCGCTCTCATGGAAACACAGGGCCTGGTCACTCGACATTCGAAACCCGGGAGCGGAAGATCGGTATATGTACGGCTCACGGACGAAGGACGCGAAACCCTCTCCAGAACCGACATGATCGCCACCCGAGTCGAGGGGCGATTGCTCGCCGGGCTTTCGCAGGACGACATCGACCGCATCGGCAAGGACCTGCAGAAGCTGATTGAGAACATGGCAGCCGACCAGAACGCCGGCAACTCGGAGCAAGCAAAGTGCGAAGCCTCATCCTGATATGCGTCTCACTCCTGGCCGTCGCCACTCACGCACAGCCGCCGGCCAACGTCGTCATCGACGAAGCCCGCATGGAGACCGTCGAGCGACTGCGCCGCGTGACGGGTGAACTCCGCGCGCTGCAGCGTTCACAGCTGGCAGCCCGCGAAGAGGGCCAGGTCCTGACGCTCTCGGTGCGTCCGGGCGATGAGGTCGAGAAGGGCCAGGTCATCGCCACGCTCGACCCCGTGCTCGCCGAGCTCACCGTCGCCAGCGGCGAGGCCAACATCAACGCCCTCCGCGCCACCGTCGCCGAGCAGAAGGCCGAGGTCGATCGGGCGCAATTCGACTTTGACCGCATCGAATCGCTGGTCGAACGCTCGTCGGCCTCAAGCCAGGAGTTCGAAGATGCCCGGGTCGATCTCGCATCTGCAGAGGCCCGCTACCAGCGAGCGCTTGCCGATGTCATTTCCTCCGAAGCCAGGCTCGCGCTCGATACGCAACGGCTCAAGGACATGGTCATCCACGCCCCGTTCAACGCCAAGGTCATCTCCACGCAGACCGATGTCGGCCAGTGGCTGAGCATCGGCGACGTGGTGTGCGAGCT
>CAXBOF010000585.1:0-2014 GCA_963977205.1 uncultured Phycisphaera sp.
CCGGCTGCTGATCAAGACCGATCTGTCACTCCCCTATTCACGACCAGATCGTGACCCTCAACTCGGAACCGACCCTGCTCTGCAGGGTCGGTTCTTTTTTTGTGAGACTCGGCATACCCGAGTGCTGCCGTGGGTTGCCCCTTAGAAGCCAGCGCACGCAGGAGTCGTACTCATGCCACATCCATTCCAGACAATCCGGGGTGTACTCGCAGTCGCGACCATCCTCCTCTCGGCCGCGGCGGACAGCTCGCGAACGCAGTGATGAATTTCAGCTGAGTTCACACTGAAATTTCTGGGAGAGCCGTATTCTGATCTGATTTCTTTGCACAGATCAGCCCGTCAATCCGAGCTCGCGCACGAGCGTCGCCAGATCCGGCACCACGTAATCTGGCTTGGCGGCAAAGTCGCCCGATGCCCCGCCCGAGCCACGCAGGCGATCGACCCACACGCACCGGATCCCCATCTCGTTGCACGGCTGGATATCGTGGCGCTGGCTCTGGGCGATGTGCAGCAGCTTCGATTTCTCAAGACCCAGACGCTCAATTGCCTCCTCGAAGTGGGCGTGCGCGGGCTTGTAGCTTGAGACCTGCTGGGCGGTCACAAGCAGATCGAGGCCGCCGACGGAGCCCAGACCGAGCTTGGGCAGTGCGCCCTCGAACAGATCATCATCGATATTCGAGAGCACACCGACCTTATATCGCGCCTTGAGCGCACGCAGCGAGGCTGCCGTATCTCCGAACGCTGGCCAGTACTCGATCGAGTCGGCCAGCAGGGAGTGGTCGGCCGCTGCGATCTGGAAGCCAAGCTCCCGAGCGAACTTCTGCATCACTTCGCCGAGAATGTCTCGGTAGTGCCGATACGCGCCCTCTTGGGCCCGGCTTTCCAGCCGCGCGTACATCGCCAATAGCTCGCCGTCGGCGGGCATCGGCTTGACGCTGTAGCGCTCGCACAGCAGCCGGAGCACGCTCAGAATGCCCGACTCCCAGTCGATGAGCGTGCCGAAGCAGTCGAAGGTGACCGCTTCGATCTCTGCGCCGATCTGTGCCCCAACCTGTACTGCGTCTGTCATAGTGATTACTGGAACAGATCATGCCCCATGTCGCGGATGGGGAAGAGCTTGTTGCGGATGATATCGTCGACTTTTTCGTGCTCGCCATCGAGGAACGCGACCTCGAGCTCTGTCGTCATGCCCAGCACCATTGCCATGCGGACGCGGTAATCGCTGATCGCATCTGCCCGCTTGTCCTCGGGCATCTCTTCGATTTTGTGGGGCATGAGCACCTTGGCGTCAAGCGTGTGCTCCTGAAGCTGCTGAATCGCTGCGAGCACTTCATCCCGTTTGGTCTCGTCGGTGTACCCCTTCCCGATCGTGCGGAGAGTGTCGTGCATGCCTTCCATATGTTCGTGGAGTGTCGGGAGCGCCTCGGGCTGGTTGGCCGAGAATACCTCGGGCGTCGGGGCAGCCGACACACCGACGCAGGTCAAAGCAACGAGGGCAGCCAGGGTCATTCGAGTCGCATTCATTGGTCGTTCTCCAGTTCGTGGTTCACCCTGATACCGTCCGCTGCTCGATCCGTTTCTCGCTCTCGGTTTTTACCACGCGATCCACAAAGCCGCCCGGCGTGTGGATGCGGTCGGGGTCGAGCTTGCCCGTCGGGACCAGCTCCTCGACCTCGGCGACCGTGAAGGCCGCGGCCGTCGCCATGATCGGGTTGAAGTTGCGGGCCGTCTGCTTGAAAATCAGGTTGCCGAAGTGGTCAGCCGTGTGCGCTTTGACGAGCGCCAGATCCGCATACAGCCCGGTCTCCATGACGAACTCACGCTCGGTGGGCTTGCCATCCTTCTGATTCGATCTGGCAAGCAGCTTGGGCGGCGTCATGGTCGCTGTCGGCTTGCCCTCGGCCACGATCGTGCCCACGCCCGTCGCGGTGTAGAAGGCCGGGATGCCCGCGCCGCCAGCGCGGATGCGCTCGGCCAGCGTGCCCTGCGGGTTGAACTCGACCTCGAGCTCGCC
>CAXBOF010000586.1:0-2008 GCA_963977205.1 uncultured Phycisphaera sp.
GTGCGGTTCAATCTCCAGCAGGGCACGGGCGGGCTGACCGAGGGCTCGTCGGTTCTGATGGGCGGCCAGCCGGTCGGGCGTGTGACGAAGATCGCCTTTGCGCTCGAAGAGGGTGTGCCACGGGGTGTCGACGTCAACGTGCGGGTGAAATCGTCGCACACGCTGTACCGCGACGCGATGTTCGTGCTCGAGCGCCCGCTGGTGGGGCTTGGCGCGTCGCTGAACATCATCAACGCGGGCTCGGTGCAATCGGGTGAGCTCGAGCCGGGCTCGGTGGTTGTTGCGAACCTGGCGCTGCCGGCGTTTCTGACGGCTGCGGGCTTCGGTGCCCAGCAGATCGAAGAGCTCAAGGACATCCTGACCAACACGACGGATATCGTTGAGAAAGCCGACGGGATTACTACCCGTCTCGATGCGGACCTTGACGTGCTGATGACGGACTTCAAGGCGTTCAGCAACGAATTGGCGCAGCTCAAGGCGGGCGAGGTGCGCGCCAACGCCGACGCGGTCATCAACGATTTCCGCGGCCTGATCGAGGAATCGCGCGAGCTCCTGCGGGTCAACCGCCCGCGCATCGACGACACGCTCAGCTCGGCCCAGCGGACGATGGCCAAGTTCGAGGGCGAGCACTCGCAGGCGGCTCTGGATGCAATCGAGCGCGCGGGCAAGGCGGCCAAGAACCTTGCGGACCTGGCCGACGAGGCGGGCGATGTGCTGACACAAGAGAAACCCGGCATCTTGCGCACGCTGGCCAACGCGAGGCTCGCCAGCGATCAGCTGAGATTGGCCACGATCGAGATCAGGCGCAACCCGTGGAAGCTGCTCGCCAAGCCCGACACAAAGGAACTGCGTGAGGAGCTTTTCTATGACGCGGCAAGGGTCTACGCGACGGCCGCCAGCGACCTGCAGAACGCTGGGGCGTCGCTGGAGGCGATCCTGGGCAGTCCCGGCGGGGCGGATTCGGCTGCGATCGAGGAGTTGACCGAGGAGCTGAAATCCGCGATGGCCCGCTACAAACAAGCCGAGGCGGGCCTGTTGGAGGCCATGTTCGAGTAAGCGGGTTCAAGCTCACATGAGCCATTGGAGCAACGGATGCGGGCCGGACAGTTTCGATCACGCCTAGCCGGCCTCATGCTGACGGGGATGGCCCTGACCTGGCTCGTCCCGGTCCACGCGGCCCGCGGCATCGAGCCCCAGACCCAGCCCTCGGCCGACGCGCATCTGCAATGGTTTGATCCGAGCAGCGCAGTGCCCGACAAGAGCTGGACCCCGATCGAGCTCGCAGAACTGGACCTGAGCACGAACGATGCGCCCCTCGTGCTGCTTGTGCACGGGCTCGATGAGCCGGGCACCGTCTGGGATGCGCTCGCTCCAGAACTGGTTGAACAGAACTACACAGCCATCCGCTTTGAGTATCCCAACGATCAGGCGATCGCGATCTCGGCGGATCAACTGGACACGGCGCTCGCGGATCTGCGCACCAAGGGCGTCAACGAAATCTGGATTGTCGCCCACTCGATGGGCGGGTTGGTGACGCTGGATGCGCTGACGCGCGACACATTCGATCACACACGCTGGCCCGAGGTCAATCGGGTCATCACGCTCGGCACGCCGATGGGCGGCTCGATGCTGGCGCCGGTGCGCCTGATCGCGGAGATGCGCGAGCACGCGTTCCGTGCGCTGCAGGACGGCAAGCTCACACAGGAGGATCTGGATCGCATGTCGGAGGACGGCTCGGGTCAGGCGGGGCGCGACCTGTCGCCGGGCTCTGCGTTCCTGACCGATCTGCACAGCCGAGAGCGCCCGGCGGGCGTTGCGATCACGGCGATCGTGGCCGATGTCCCAAAGCCCGATGCTGAGGGAGTGTCTCAAGCGATCTTCGAGAACACGCCGGACATGGTGGCCACGGACCCGGACGCCCGGCAGGCGGTGCGGGATCTGAGCGCCTGGACGAGCCGATGGGTCGGCGAGGCGGTGGACCTGATCGGTGACGGCGTGGGGGATTCGG
>CAXBOF010000587.1:0-2007 GCA_963977205.1 uncultured Phycisphaera sp.
GAGGGCCGGGGTGAGGGGTCATCATAACCGCAACCCTCATCCGCCCGAGTGGCGTGCAACCTCTTCCAATAGGGAGAAGTCGGAAGTCATCATTCGCTCTTGTCGCCCGAGGCATCCTTGGCGGGCTCGGCCTTCTCGCGGAGGGCTCCGAAGTACTTCATCACCGCCGCCTCGTACTCACGCGGCACGCGCATCGACTCGATCGCATCGGACGCGTTCGCCTCGGCCGATTCCGCAGACTGCGCGAACTCGACGCGTGATTCGCCGCGGATCTGCCCCTCGTACACCATCCGCGAACCGATGATCGGGCCCTGCTGCGTGTTCACGTTGGCTTTGGTGTTGTTGAAGGTGACGCTGGTTTCCTTGGCGTCCGGGCCCGCGCCGTTGCCCTGTCCCGGCCCACCCGAGCCGTTGCCGAGTTGGCCCGTATCTCCCGCGGCCCACTTGCCCGTGTTGCCCCACTTGCCCTCGCCCTGACCCGAGCCGGGATTCTCGCAGAAGCCGCTGCCCATCTGGCTCATGCGCTGCTGGGCCGCATCCATCATCGCCTGCATCGAGGCCATATCGCCCGACATCATCTCCATCTCGCTGAGCATGTCGCCGAGCTGATCCATCGCCTGCTGGCCCTGGGCGCTCATGCCCTGCTGCGACATGTTCTGCGCCATCTGCGACATCGCCTGAGACATACTCGAACACTGCTGGCACGCCTGAGCCTGGGCCATCGCCTGCTGCATGAGCTGCTCTTTCTGCTCTTGGCTCATGTTCTGCATCTCTTCGAGGGCTTTCTTGAGCGCCTCGGGATCCATCGCCAGCTTCTTGGCCTGATCCGAACTCATGCCCGCCTTGCGGAGGGCCTGCTCGGTCTCCTTGCGCTCCTGACTCAGCTTCTCCATCTGCTGAGCGAGGTTCTCCATCTGCTTCTGCAGCTGCTCCTCCTGCTCCTCGGACAGATCGCCCTCATTCATCTGCTGCGCCAGCTTGGACAGTTCCTCACGGGCCTTGTCGAACTCGCCTCTTGCCATCGCGCGGGCGAGCTCCTGAGCCGGGCCCGGCCCCGGTTGGCGCAATTGCTGGAGCTGCTTCTCGAGCGCCTCGAGCTTCTCGGCACCCTTCTCTTCCATCTGTTCTGCCAGCTTGTCGGTCAGCTGCGTCAGTTGCTTCACCGCCGCGGCCTGAATTTCCTCGGGCGTCAATTCGGTCGGCGAGAGCGCGTTCTCGGCTGCCTCTTCATCCTCGAAGGCGATATCCACACCGAGCCTTGCCGCTTCTGCCTTCAGGTCTTCCTTCATCTGCTCGACCTGGGCGCTCACCTGCTCCACCTGCTGCTGAGGCGTCGGCGGGGGCAAGGGCTTACCCATCAGCGCGGGCAAATTCAGCATCGGCACCATCAGCAGAATGCCAAAGAGGCCCCAGGCCGCCACGGGCGCAGGCCAGATGCGGGGCGTCTCAACGGGCAATGCCGCTTTCAGGTTCACGCCGCTGGCCGTCTTGCCCGCAAGCTCGACCGTCGCCTTGGACCAAGCATCTTCATTAGCGCTCACACACAGCGCCGTCGAGAGCGTCTCGCGCAGGCCCGCGCGCTCATCGACGCGCCTGGCAACCGGGCTGCCCGGCCGGGTTCGCACAAGACTCCACACTGCCGCACTGACAATCGCAGCCCCGGCCGCGATGCCCGCGATCTCGCCCCACTGGCCCGGCAAGGGCACGAGGCTCTGGAGCACCCGCCACAGCACCAGCAGCATCGCCGTCGCCGTCAGCGTCACCGCAAGCGTCGCGATGAGATCGATCAGCACCAGCCGCCACCACGCCCGTCTCAGCAGTCTCTGGATCGCTTCCATCGCGTGCTCCCTGTGGGCGACTTCGCCAGCCTCTCAAACAGACACCGCCCGCCCCCAACTGGTTCGGGAACGGGCATTGCCGCGTTGCGATCATTCTACATTCTTGCGGAACAATCCGCACAAATTCCGTGCAAATACACCGCTTTGATGCGATTTACTTCCCCCGGAC
>CAXBOF010000588.1:0-2006 GCA_963977205.1 uncultured Phycisphaera sp.
CGTGTTGTTCGAGAAACCGGATACCGAACCGTTCGGCTCAGCGGCGTTCATGCCATAAGCCGAATTGCTGAAAAAATTCGCATACGCCGTGTCGTTGACATCCCAGACGCCATTCCGGTCGACATCACCTTCGACGCGGTAATTGGCATGTCCGATCGCGTAGCTCACCCCCGTCCCCGGGTACGAGGCCACGTCTGTTGAGTCCACATCGTGATCCCCATCGATGTCACCGATCCAGCTGTGGCGGGCCTCGCCGAAGGGGTTGTAGTTCACCCGCTCGATGGCCATATTCTGGGACATCCAGATTGTCGCCCGCGTGCTCCCGAGTGAGTCCTTGATATGGAAGTACTGCTCGTTTGCACCGAACGTGTCGTCCAAATTGTCATCACGTCTTTGCAGGATGATGTCGTCGAGACCACGCGTACCCCAGAGGTACTGCCGGACGGCGTTCGTCGTGTGCCCGCTCGACCATGCCTCGTCGATGTCCTCGACTACGAGCTGCCATGTTGGCGAGTAGTAGAGGCGTCTTTGTTCGTCAAGGCCAAGAGTGCCATTTTCGAGTGCGAGGCGGATCTCGGACCGCCAGCCCGTGCCGTAGAGCTCGGCCTCGTAGACAGTCTCCACTTGTGGCCCGCCGCCGCCAAGGCCCCCAGTGGAGTAGGTGTGAACGATTTTGACGAGCCTATTCCACGCGTCATAGGTGTAGTCATACTCCTGGAATGTCCGATCGGTCTGGACCAGATTTCCCGCATCGTCGTAGGATCTCTGGTGCATCGAACTGCCAACCTGCGTCAACTCGTTGGCCTTGTTGTGCTGACGGGTCCTCTTGTGATCCGGGCTGACCACAAACTGCCCATCCTCATTGGTATCGTCGACAGTAAAGGCCCAGTTGCCGAGCGCATCGAGTGACCACTGCGTGCTCCCGTCGCCCGGTGTCCAGTCGGTGCCAGTAGTTGAATGATCACGATCGAGATCGAATGGGTCGTCCCAGACCCCACGATGGGCCTCGGTCAAACGCCGCAGATCGTCGTGCAGGAAAGCCTCGTGCCGCTCCGAAAGCCCGCTGCCCGGCCTGACATCTGATCGCGCAAGTTGTACACCCGCGATGTCATGCTCGAGCAGTTCCTGAAATACTGGCGGTCGTGTCGGGTAGATTGAAGAACCCGCATCCGTGAGCGCATTGTCGGCCCACGACCACAGCCTCGGCCGACCGAACCGGTCAAAGCCCGGGTATACGCCAGCGGTGCCGGTCGTATAGCCTGCGTTGCGTCGCTTGCCGTCGGGCATCAGGGTTGCATCCCAGCCCAGCGAGAGTTGGTCGTACTCAACGAAGACCGGGATGCTCGCCCCGAGGTACTCGTAGTTCACGACATCGGGGAACTCCGAAACCGATTCCGAGTCGTCCTGACGCATTGTGATTGTCTGGAGACGACCGATGCGGTCGTTGAGGCCGCCGGCCGTACCGTAGCTCCGACCGACAGTTGGATCCGGCGATTCGGAATCGAGCGGGTAGGTCACCTGACTCAACCGCGAGTAGTTCGTCACGGCGGGACCGCTGGCACCGATCTCAACGGTGTCGTAGCCCATGATGAACGATGCCGCGCCTGTCTGGGGCGTGCCACCCGAGTCGACTGCGGCACCCGTGGGGTTCTGGTAGAGGTGCGTCAGCTGACCCATCGCGTCGTACGCGTAGCCGATTCCATTGACTACCGCGCTCTGATCATCGAGCGATTCAACGGCAATCGTGCGGCCTGCGTCGTCGTATACCGTACGGATCGCCAGTACCGCGTCATCGAGGTCCGATCCGCTGACGAGTTCGGCGCTATCGAGCGTCACCCGTCCTGCATCATCGCGTGTGAACCGATGGACCGTCTCGTTCTGATCGGTTATGACACGCGTCTCACCGAGACGGTTGTAGGTAAAGCTCTTGGTGAGCGCTAGGGTCGTGCCCGCCTCGCCGGTCGAGGGATCCGGGTACCGCACGGCGGCTAAGAGCGAACCCGACG
>CAXBOF010000589.1:0-2006 GCA_963977205.1 uncultured Phycisphaera sp.
CGAGCAGCATCATCCGCAATTCAGCGGGCGAGGCGCTCATGACCTGGGTGCGGAGGTATGCGTTTGCGTTGTCCTGGGGTTTGCTCATGAGCGTCAGATCGGCCGGAAGCGGGGGGGACTTGACCCGAGAATAACGGTCCCTGGTGAAAGAAATCGGCGTCAGCCGAGCTGGGCGAGCTGCGAAAGCGATGACTGCTGGCTCTGGAGCTGCCCGAGGGCCTGCTCCATCGCGAGGAACTGAGCCTCGAGCTGGGCACGCTTGATTTCGAGTCGGCTGGTGAACTCCTCGATTCGGCTTTCCTGGAGCTCGACCTGCGTGGTCATGGATTTCTCGCGCTGGGTCAGGATGCCATCGACCGAGTCGAGGTAGGACCGGGCGAGTTCTTCCATCTTGCCGATGATGCCAAGCGATGAGAACGAGCGTTCGGTGTCGCCGCCGGAAACGGTGATGCCATCGCCGAGGTCGGTTGTGGTGTCGGTGGGCGCCAGGTCGAAGGTCTCGAATAGCGCTTTGACGGATGCGGGGTCGTTCTCGTAGGCCTCGCGGAACTTGGAGGAGTCGAGCTCGATCGTCTTGCCGCCGTCACCGATGGTGATCCCGATCTCGGAGAGTCGGTTGTACTGCCCGGTGACGTTGTCGCCCACGGACTGCAGCGTGACAAAGAGCTGCGAGCGGAGCGAGATCGCCAGCGAATCGCCGAGCAGGGGCCCTTTGGTCTCGGTCTCGTCGTCGTAGCGTGTCTGGTTGTCGATGCGTCCGATGAGCGTGTTGAACGCGCTAACGAAGCCGTTGATCTTGTCTTCGATCGCGGCGACGTCCCGGCTGACGTTGAGTGTGACCGGGTCTTCGCTGGTGGTGTTCAAGTCGATCGAGACACCCGCGATGAGATCGTCGAGCGTGTTGGTCGAACTCGTGACGAGCAGCGCCGAGGCGGGGTCGTTTGAGCCGAAGAATACGCGTGCGTCGTCGCCCTTGCTGAGTGTTTGAAGGGCCAGGTCGAAGCCGTTGGTGTCGAGGATGAACCGCCCCGCGGTGCCCGACTCGCGCGATGTGAGGCTGAGGCGATAGGGGGCGGTTCCCGAGCCGTCGTTGACGATGGTGGCCGCGACGCCGACGCCCGCGTCGTTGATTTTGGTGATGGCATCGTCGAGCGTGTCGGTGGCCTCGAACTCGATGACGGTCTCGAAAGAGCCGTCGATGAAGTTGTCGCCATCTGTGCCTGACGCCTCGGTCTCGATGCGGAGGCTCTCGGCGACGGAGCCGGTGGTGTCCTCGATTTTGATCGGGATGCTGCCCGCGGTGCCCGTGACTTCTTCTTCGATCAGGATGCCGTCGCCGTTGTCGTTGATGCGAGCGTTGACCGCCAGGCCGGACGAATTGATGGCGTTGATAATGTGTCCGATTGTTTTGTCGTTGGCGCCGATCGAGATCGCCTGCGAGGTGCCTGTGGCGTCGGTGACGGTAAAGGTACCCGTGCCGGTGCCCGAGCCGTTGTTGAGCGAACTCAGCAGCGTGCCGCGCCCGACGTACTGCTTCTGGAGACTGCCCGAGTTGACGGTGTTTGCCGCGACGCCGGCGGGATCGGTGGCGATGCCGAGGCTTGCGGCGGAGTCGTCGGCCAGCGTGCCCTCAACGATGAGGTTGCTGCCCCCGCCCGTGGTATCGGTGAGCTGAATACCCGTACCGAGACTATTGAGCGACGCGGTGACCGAGCCGCCGGTCTGTGTGTTGATGGCGTCGAGGACTTCGCTGAGTGTTTCCAGTGAGTCGAGGCCCGTGATGTTGTGGACCGAGCCCGAGCGGTCGGTGATGTTGATGGAGCCGTCACCCTCGATGCCCAGCCCGCCGTTGAGCGTTTTGGTGAGGATGGAGTTGAGCCCGCCGAAGACGCGCGAGCCGACGATCGATCCCGTGCCCGAGCCGTTGAGCCCGAGATTGCGCGCTGTTTTCTGGACCGCAACGCCGCCGGACTCTTCGCCCCGGTCGAGGACTTCGATCGCTGCGG
>CAXBOF010000590.1:0-2000 GCA_963977205.1 uncultured Phycisphaera sp.
CAGGACGGCCAGCACCCAGCCGAATTCTCCGAGCGCGAGCCCGAGCGGGCGGAAGGCCAGTTGTGTGAGGAAGAACCCGGCCCCGAGCATCACGCCCGGCTTGAAGATCGAGCCCAGCCACGCGCGCCAGTCGGCCCACTTTCGGCGCACGAGTATGGAGATCACGATCGCCAGCGTAAGCCCGACCCACGCGATGCCGATGTCCAGCTCCGTCGCGCCCATCAGGACCACGACCCACGCCTGCCCGATCCGCCGAAGGACGAGCGAAGCGCCCGCGACAATGAGCACCATCACCCACCATGGCCCGAAGCGCACCCAGTGCAGGAACGAGCCGCCGAGACCGCCAAAGGGTGTGCGGCGGGGCGCAAGGTCGATCGTCTCGCGCAGAGGCACGGCATTCGGGTCATCGAACCGCGCGATGTAGCTCTCGATGTGCTCGGCGGTTTCCTTGGGCTCAAAGAAGGGCATGAAGTGGTCGTGGGGCGTCATGACGAGCGTGCTGGTGGGCATGAGCTCGTGGTGATACTCGGCGGCCCAGTCGGCGGTGAGGAAGTCATCGCGGCCGTGGAGGATGAGTGTGGGTGTCGTGAGCTTCCGCATGATGCCTGCGAGCGGGCGCTGGTCGGTGTCCGAGAAATTGCGAATAAACGACTCACGTTCATCGAGCGGAATCAACGCAAACGGCGGCACGATGCGGGGAAGCCACACACAGAAGATGCCACCGAGTGAGTACTTCGTGTGTTCAAAGAAGTAACTTCCCGAACCTTCCGTTGCTTGAGCACCAACGGAGGCGAGCAGCGTGATCGAAGCGACGCGATCGGCATGCGAGTCGGCCATGTTGATTGCCACAGCACCGCCGTTGGACCAGCCGACGATGTGGGCTCGTTCGATACTGAGTTGATCCATCAACGCGAACACATACTCTGCGTAGGTCTTTGATGAAAGATCCGAGAAGGCTCGTGATCGTGGTCCACCCATCGCTGCGAAGCCGGGCAAATCGAACCAGATCGCCCGTCGCTGGTGATTCGAGAACTCCGGCCCGAGATCATTGAAACCAATTGAAGAGCCGGGTGTGCCGTGGAGCAGGATGACCGGTGGCTTGCTCGATTTGCTGTCAGGGTGTGTGTCGAGATACGGGATGTCATCTAGATTGCGACGGAGTGTTGAGATGCTCGTCGAGGGGATCCGATCGATCGACAATGCGCCGTACTGGGTCTCCATATTCTGGAGCACCTTGTACCGGAAGTGCCACTGATCGTTCTCGAGCACAAGTTGCAACACCACGAGCGCGGCGTAGATCGCAATGGAAAGACGCCAATGCGATCGGATCCACTTGAGTGCTCGCTGCAAAGCTTTAACCTGTCTTCCCGGTAGTGATATCGATCATCTTGCGTCCGCGGATGTGCTGCGTGCCGAGTTGGCCGCAGGCGGCCATCTGGTCGCGTCCCTTGGTCCTGCGCCTCTTGGTGAAGACGCCCGCCGATTTCACGCGGTTGGCAAAGCGTTCCACGTCCGCCTCCTCCGGCGCGGGCCAGGGTGAGTCGCGGCGGGGGTTGTAGGGGATGATGTTCACCGCGCAGTGCAAGGGGCGCACGAACTCGACCAATTCGTCGGCGTGTTCGTCGGCGTCGTTCACACCCGGGATCAGCACGTACTCGATCATAATCGGCACGTTTCCCGAGCGGGGGAAGTCGATCAGGACTTCCTGAAGCTCGGCCATGTTCCATTTGCGGTTGATGGGCATGATCTCGTTGCGCACGCGATCGTTGGGTGCGTTGACACTGATGGCGATGCCGAGCCTTCGCCAGCCGGTCTTGAGACACTGCTCGCGCAGGCGGCGGAGCCCATCGACGCGTCCGACGGTGCTGACGGTGACGCCCCGGGGCGAGATGCCCGGCCCGTTGTTGTCGGTCAGGATCTCGATCGCCTGCAGCACGTTGTCCAGGTTGTCCAGCGGCTCGCCCATGCCCATGAAGACGATGTTCTTGATCGTCTTGCCC
>CAXBOF010000591.1:0-1997 GCA_963977205.1 uncultured Phycisphaera sp.
AGGGTGAGCTCTGGCTCTGCCCACGCTGGGTGCCCCACCGCCCCCAACGCCCGGCCGACACGATCGGGCTCATCGTCGAATTTCCCCGCACGCACAACAGCAGCGAAGTCCTCGACGACGCACTCCGCTGGTACTGCGAAGAGTGCGACACGCTCGTGCACGAAGCCAAGTTCCTTCTGGCCAACATAGACGAAGACCTCCACAAAGCGATGAACTACTTCTGGAACGGCCCAGTCGAGCGGCGCACCTGCCCCAAGTGCCAGACCGTGATCGAACGCGCAGGTGAATTCGACCTTGCCAGCATCGAGAGCTGAGCGATTCTGTGAGAGCACGCGCCCGATGAAGAAAGTCGATATCCACACCCATATCCTGCCTCCGAAATGGCCCGACCTGGCCGAGCGATTCGGCGCGGGCAAGTGGCTCTCCATGCAGCACACCCACGCCGACGACGGCATGTGCTGCGGTGCAACCCTCTACTGCGAGGGCAAGCACTTCCGTGACGTCCAGCTCAATTGCTTCGATCACGCCGTGCGCATCGAGGACATGGACCGCACGGGCGTCAAGGTTCAGGCACTCTCCACCGTTCCGGTCATGTTCAGCTACTGGTCAGACCGGCATCACGGGCATGATCTCTCCCGCATGCTCAACGACCACATCGCAGGCGTCTGCCGAGATTTCCCATCGCGCTTCGTGGGTCTGGGCACGCTGCCCATGCAGTGCCCGGACTGCGCCACACAGGAACTCGAGCGTTGCATCAAAGAACTCGGCATGCAGGGCGTGCAGATCGGCTCGCACATCGATCGAGGCGACAAACCCGACTGGAACCTCAACGAACCCGAGGTCTTCGAGGTCCTCTCCGCCGCCGCGGATCTTGGCGCGTGCGTCTTCGTCCACCCGTGGGACATGATGGGCACGGACCAGATGCGTAAATACTGGCTCCCTTGGCTCGTCGGCATGCCCGCAGAGACCAGCCGGGCAATCTGTTCCGTCATCTTCGGCGGCGTCCTCGAACGACTGCCGCACCTCAAGATCGGATTCGCTCACGGCGGTGGCTCATTCCCCGGCACGATCGGCCGCATCGAGCACGGCTACAACGTCCGGCCTGACCTCTGCGCGATCGACAACCCATTCAACCCACGCCAGTACCTCGCCACCGAGACCCACCCAGCCAAGTTCTACGTCGATTCGCTCGTCCACGACGCCCCGTCGCTCGAACGCCTGCTCACGCTCTTTGGCAGTCAGCGCATCATGCTCGGCTCCGATTACCCCTTCCCCCTCGGTGAGGCCGATCCCGGTGCCATGATCGAGTCCATGCAATCGCTCACAGCCGAAATCAGGGACCACCTGCTCTACAAATCCGCTCTCGAATTCCTGGGCCTCTCGGCCCTGCCCGAATGATCTATCATCCCGCGTGACGACGACACACCCAACCGAAGAATCGCACGCACGAGCCCTCGACGCCGACGATCCGCTCGCCAAGTACCGCGAGCGGTTCCACATCCCGTTTCGCGACGGCAAACCAGTCGTCTACCTCACGGGTAACTCACTCGGATGCCAGCCCAAAGACGCCCGCCGGCTCGTTGAGCAGGAACTCGAGGACTGGGCCAACCTCGCGGTCAACGCGCACTTCGAAGGCCGCGACCCGTGGAAGGACTACCACGAACAGTTCCGCGACCCGCTCGCCCGGCTCGTCGGTGCCAAACCCAGCGAAGTCGTCGCGATGAACTCGCTGACCGTCAACCTGCACCTTTTGATGCTCTCTTTCTACCGCCCCACGCGCACGCGCTACAAGATCGTGATCGAGAACAACGCCTTCCCGTCCGATTCATATGCCGTCGCTTCACAGGCGCATCTCCACGGCTTCAAACCAAACGACGCCATTATCCGGCTCAAGCCCCGCCAAGGCGAGCACACCCTTCGCACCGAGGACGTGTGCGAACGGATCATTGCCGAAGGCGACTCGATCGCCCTCGTCATGATCGGCGGCGTCAACTACC
>CAXBOF010000592.1:0-1995 GCA_963977205.1 uncultured Phycisphaera sp.
CACTCAGGATGAGAAAGTGCCCTTTCTGGTCATCGGGGCGGATTTAGGCGGTGGCGTACTGGGTAATGATTGCAGTGTAAAAATAAACAGACCCCGCGTGAGGCGGGGCCTGATTCCAAGCACGGGCGAGAGGAGTCGAACCCCTAACCTCCTGATCCGTAGTCAGGTGCTCTATCCAATTGAGCTACGCCCGCGTGGCGAGCGTGACAATAGGGGTGGCTCGGGGTCTCTGGCAAGTCTCTTTGGACAGGAGTTGATCTTGGGCCTCTCGCGGCCAACGATTGTCCTCAGCGGCGTCTGGCCCCGGGTGGGGTTCCGGGCGGCTGTCGTTTGAGAAGGTTCGGAAGGATACACGCCCCATGGCTCACTCGGTCTCTGCTCGCAAAAGGGTTCGTCAGAACGCCACTCACCGCGCCCGCAACCGCTGGCGTCTGCGCGCGATGCGTGACGCGATCAAGTCGTTCGAGACCAAGCTCTCGGCTGGCCAGAAGGACGAGGCACAGGCTGCGCTCCGCACGGTCTGCTCGGTGATCGACCGCACCGCCCAGAAGGGTGTGATCCACAAGAGCCAGGCCGCTCGCCGTAAGAGCCGCCTGACCGCGAAGTTCAAGGCCGCTTCCTAACGGTCTGAGGACTTTGGCGATGGGCGCTCGCAAAGAGGCCGCGGCGCCTGAATTCGAGGACGGTTTCGAAGAAACCGATCTCGAAGAAGCCGAACTCGAAAGCTACTGGACAGTCTCGACCAGCCCCTTGCAGGTGCTGGTCTTTCTTTTGCCCTTCGTGATTTTCTACGAGATCGGTTCACTCATCTGGATGAACGAGCTGGGGGCGACCAATCTCGAAGCCCGTCGCATCCTCAGCACGCTCTTTGAGATCTTCGGCGTCGTAGGAGTCCACCTGCCGGCGATCGCTCTGATCGCGGTGCTGACCACCTGGCAAGTGATCGAGCGCAAGCCCTGGCGGATCGATGTACGAGGGCTCGGCTTGATGGGGATCGAATCGGTTGTCTGGGCGCTGCCGCTCTTGGTGCTGGCGGCGATGACAGGACTGCTCGGCAGCGGCGGGGGCGAGGGTGGCATCGGGAGCCTCTCTGCGGGGTCGCGGGCGACGATCGCCGTCGGGGCCGGGGTGTATGAGGAACTGGTCTTCCGCTTTGCGTTGATCGCTGTCGCCCACACCGTTCTGGTGGATCTCTCGGGCATGAGGCAGAAGCTGGGGGACTGGTTTGCGGTGGTTTTCTCGGCCATCGTCTTTGCGGCCTATCACCGGGCCGAGGTGGGCGGGCAGGTCGTCACCGCGGCTCTGATCTTCTATTTGGCCTCGGGTGTGTATCTGGGCAGTCTGTTTCTCGGACGTGGCCTGGGTATCGCGGCCGGGGCTCATGCGATCTATGATCTATTCGTTCTGGTCGCCCTGCCGGCAATGGACCGCGGCCAGTCTTGAGCGGTCCTGCCGAGTCGGTCGATACTGAGTTCTGGAAGGAGCCAGCCATGAGCAACGAATTCGCTGTGGACGATCTCTACTCGACGGGATGGCTTCCGCTGGACACCTCTGGCTGCGACCGGGACACGCAGGGGCGGTGGTATCCGACGAAGAGCCGGATCGACCGCGAGTGCGAGGACCTCGGCGCGACCATCTCGGTTGATGAAGCTCAGAAGTTCGGCTGCGTGACCGCGTCGTGGAATGTCAGGGGCGACTCTGGCCGATGCATCGCGGGCAGCTCGGACGAGGCGCTGATCCATGCGCTGGCGCAGGCCCGGCGAGCTGCCAGCCAGGTGCAGCTTCTGGTGTAAGGCTCGCCCTGCAGTGTCTTGATTGTGTGATCTTGAATAAGTCGGAGTGAAGGCTACGATCCGACCAGCGATGGCCCCATCGTCTAGCCTGGTCCAGGACGTCAGGTTCTCATCCTGAAAACCGGGGTTCGAATCCCCGTGGGGTCACTTTCTCATATTCCAAGGGTTCACACCCGACGCCAACCCCCACGAAATCCGCAGG
>CAXBOF010000593.1:0-1990 GCA_963977205.1 uncultured Phycisphaera sp.
GAATATGGCTCTGGACCCGTCGAGCATGCAGCCGACCAGAGGCGGATGCGCTTGCCCGGCGTGGTCAGGTTGCCTTTAGCCAGGGGTGTGTAGAACTCCCGCTCGAGATAATCGAAGTGCTGCTGCTCGCGGTAAAAGCTTGTCACGTTCGTCGAGAGCATGTCGAACAGTTCGAGCATGTCCGCCGGCGTGGCGGCCGTCTCGATATGCCCCAAGTACTCGGCGACATCCGCGAACGGTGATTTCCGCAGGAACTTTGAGATCCGTGTCGAGACGAGTTGCGTCTTCTTCTCAGAGAGATGCAGACCCCAATTCCGATACGCGATCTCGGCGATGCGGTTGAAATGAGATGTGCTGATCGTGCTCATGGCGGCTGATTGCTTCCGTGATGGGCTTAGGCCGCCAGGTTCTCGTTCTCATCCTCGCCGCGACCGATCTGCGACATCGGATTCGTGGCGCCCGACGAGAGTACCTTGTCGATGTCGAGCAGGATGAGCACCTTCTGCTGATCACCCTCGGTGACTTTGCCCATGCCCATGATGTACTCGGTGTTCAGTGAGCTGCCGAATTTGGGCGCCGGCTCGATCATCGATTTGCCGATGTTCTTGACCTCGCGGACCGAGTCCACGATCACGCCCATCTCAAACTGCTCAGAGGTCGAGCTGTCTACGACCTCGACAACGATGATGCATGTTTCCTCGTCGTAGCCGATGCTCTGCATCCCGAATTTGTTGCGGAGTTCGATGACCGGGATGATCTTGCCGCGGAGGTTGATCACACCCTTGACGTAGCTTGCGGTCTGCGGCAAGGGCGTGATGTCGAGCACGCCGATGATCTCACGCACGCGTAGGATCTCGACGCCGTACTCCTCCTTACCGAGGCAGAACGACAGAAACTTGTCCTGGTTGTCGTTGTATTTGTCTGAAGCGATTGACTGTGTGGCATTTGTGGCGGACATGGCAGGAAACTCCTCGTACTTACTTGGTTTCGGACTGAGTTGCCTCGGTGAGAAGCCCGGCAACATCGATGATCAACGCGACCCGGCCGTCGCCCAGGATGGCGCCGCCCGAAGTGCCCCGCAGCGGCTCGATACCCTGCCCGAGGCGTTTGATGACGACCTGCTGCTGCCCGATGATCTCGTCAATCAGCATGCAACAGCGCGTGTCGTTTGCTTCCAGAACAATGAGCAGCCCTTCGCAGATATCCGTGGTGCCCTCGTGCAGATCGAATATTCTGTTGAGCCTGTAAATCGGCAGCAGCGAGCCCCGAACCAGAGCCATTTCGCCGACGTCAGCGACAGTGTGGATCTGCTCGCTGAGCGGGCGGAAGCTCTGCTCGATCGCCAGCGTCGGCACGACGTACCGCTGCTTGCCCACTCGCACGATCATCCCATCGATGATCGCCATAGTCAGCGGCAGCGAAAGCTTGAACGTCGTGCCTTCGCCCGCGATCGAATTGATCTCGATTTTGCCACGCAGGGCTTCGATATTCCGGCGCACAACATCCATGCCAACGCCGCGGCCCGAGATGTCGGTCACCTTCGGGGCTGTCGAGAAGCCCGGCATCATGACGAGATTGAACACATCGCTGTCGGGGATCTCGCTCAGATCGCGATCGGGTGTGTAGATCCCTTTCTCGATCGCCTTGGCGAGGATGCGCTGGCGATCGAGTCCCTTGCCGTCGTCCTGGATCTCGATGATGATCGAGCCACCTTGGTGGTACGCACGCAGCGTGAGCGTACCGGTCGCGGGCTTGCCGGCCTTGATGCGCTCCTCGGATGATTCGATGCCGTGATCGCACGAGTTCCGGATCATGTGCACCAGCGGGTCACCGATCTCCTCGACCACGGTGCGATCGAGTTCGGTGTCTTCGCCCTCCATGACGAACCGCACGTCTTTGCCCGCCTTCGCCGAGACATCACGGATCAGGCGGGCCATCTTCTGGAACGTGCCCTTGAGCGTCACCATCCGCAGCGACATCGCTACTTCCT
>CAXBOF010000594.1:0-1985 GCA_963977205.1 uncultured Phycisphaera sp.
GCCCGCGGCTCTTCTCGTTCAACTCGCCGTTTGGTGCGTGCCCGACGTGTCACGGGCTTGGTTCGATTCTGGAGTTCGATGAAGAGCTCGTCGTGCCGGACCGCAACAAGTCGCTCAACGCCGGCGGCATCGCGCCGTGGAAGAAGAACGGTCCGGGCGGGATGATCTACCCGCGCGTGCTCCGCAGGTATTGCCGAAACGCGGGCATCGCCATCACCGCACCCATCGCCGACTTGAGCGAGAAGCAGTACCACGAATTGATGCACGGCGGCGAGCGCAAGAACGCGGCCTGGCAGGGCGTTCTGCCCATGCTCGACGCGTGGTTCCACAAGACCGAGAGCCAGTGGGTCAAGGACCATCTGCATCAGTTCCAGGCCGAGCACACCTGCCCGACGTGCATGGGCGACCGCCTGCGCATCGAAGCGCTGCACGTGCTCGTGACCTCGTCGCACAAGGCCGACACGGAGAAGGCGTTCGGTGATTCCGTCATCGGTCGCGCTACAAACGACGGCTCGCAGCTCAACATCTCCGAGCTCTCGCGCCTCAATATCAACGACGCGATCGCCTTTATCGAAGAGCTCAAGCTCACGAAAGAGCAGGAGCAGATCGCCGAGCCGATCAAGAAAGAGATCGGCAATCGACTGCGTTTTCTCTCGAGCGTGGGGCTTGAGTACCTCTCGCTCGACCGGCGCACCGCGACGCTCTCGGGCGGCGAGGCGCAGCGGATCAGGCTGGCCACGCAGGTCGGATCGGGCCTGGTCGGCGCGTGCTACGTGCTCGATGAGCCGACGATCGGGCTGCACCAGCGGGACAACGACCGGCTGATCCGGACGCTCCGCCACCTGACGGATATCGGCAACACCGTGCTCGTCGTCGAGCACGACGAGGACATGATCCGAGCGGCCGACCACGTTGTCGATATCGGGCCCGGCCCGGGCGTGCACGGCGGCACGGTCGTCGCGCAGGGCACCGTCGCCGAGATCTGCAAGCACAAGGACTCGCTCACCGGGCAGTACTTGTCTGGACGCCGAAAGATCGATGTCCCGAAAGAGCGGCGCAAACTCAGCGAGAAGAAAGCGGTCTCGATCAAGGGCGCCAAAGAGAACAACCTCAAGAACGTCGATGTCGCGTTCCCGCTGGGCGGCACCGTGTGCGTCACGGGGGTATCGGGCAGCGGCAAGTCGACGCTCGTCAACGAGATCCTGCTCAAGGCCTTGCGCAAGGATCTGCTCGGCAGCCGTGACAAGCCCGGCGCACACTCACGCATCACCGGGCTGAGCAAGATCGACCGTGTGATCGAGGTCGACCAGTCGCCCATCGGACGCACGCCCCGCTCCAACCCCGCGACGTACACCGGCATCTTCGACGAGATCCGCAAGATCTTCACCGCGACCAAGGAAGCCAAGATCCGCGGCTACAAGCCGGGCCGATTCAGCTTCAACGTCTCGGCGCAGTCCGGCGGCGGGCGCTGCGAGGCGTGCCAGGGACAGGGCCTCAAGAAGATCGAGATGCACTTCTTGCCCGACGTTTTCGTCGAGTGCGAGGTCTGCCGGGGCAAGCGGTACAACCGCGAGACGCTCGAGGTGACGTACCGCGACAAGAACATCGCGGATGTCTTGGCGCTCACGGTCGAGGACGCGTGCACATTCTTCGAGAACCATCCCAAGATCCTGCGCTTCACCGAGTGTTTGCGTGACGTCGGGCTCGACTACATCACGCTGGGCCAGCCCTCGACCACGCTCTCGGGCGGCGAGGCGCAGCGGGTCAAGCTCGCCACGGAACTGGGCAAGGGCGTGCGGTACGACGGCACGCAATCCAGCGAGCACACGCTCTACATCCTCGACGAGCCGACGACCGGTCTGCACTTCGAGGACATCCGCAAGCTGATCGAGGTGCTGGGCCGACTCGCCGACACGGGCAACACACTCGTCGTGATCGAGCACAACCTCGACGTGATCAAGACCGCCGACTGGCTGATCGACATC
>CAXBOF010000595.1:0-1978 GCA_963977205.1 uncultured Phycisphaera sp.
GGAGACGCGTTCTTCGAGGTGCGGATCGAGCGTCACGCAGGCAAGCCGCATTTTCCCATCGTCGCGGACCGTCGCGTACTGATGGCTGATCGCCCGCTTGAGCGCGTTGCGGACGTATTCGGTCTGCACCGCGACATCCTTCGTTCGCGGGGCCCAGTCGCCCAGGGTCTCCAGGATCGTCTCCAGATTCCGGATCGAGATCTGCTCACGCAGCAGCGACTGGAGTGAGCACTTTCTGCAGGTCGCCCAGCGTGATGACCGTCGGGATCGTGCTCTCGACGAGCTTGGCCGACTGCTGCTTGAGCTGCTCGACGAGGTTGGAAACCTCCTCACGGGTGAGCAGCTCGTCGGCGTGGCGTTTGATGATCTCTGAGATGTGCGTCGCCAGAACGCTCGATGGTTCGACCACGGTGTAGTTGAGCGACTCGGCCCGCTGCTTCTGGTTGTGCTCGATCCACCACGCATCCAGACCGAACGCCGGCTCGACGGTGCGGACACCCTCGATCGCGCCGGTGGCTACGCCCGGGTCCATCGCCATCAGGCGCGACGGGATGACCTCGCCCGTGGCGACCGTGTTGCCGCGGATCTTGACGTTGTACTTCGTCGGTTCGATCTGCATGTTGTCACGGATGCGCACCGGCGGCATGACCAGCCCCATCTCGATCGCAAGCTGCCGGCGGGTCGAGCTGATGCGGTCGAGCAGGTCGCCACCCTGGTTAGCATCCACCAGAGCAACCAGCCCGTACCCGACTTCGAGTTCGAGCGTGTCGACCTTGAGCAGCGACTCGATGGGGGCGGGCTCGGGGACGGACTTCTCTTCGACCTCGTTCTGGGCCGCGAACTCGGCGATCTTGGTGCTCCGCGCCATCGCAAAGCCGACGAGGCCTGTCACAACCGCGCAGAAGATCAGCGGCACGGTCGGCAGCGGCGTCGCCGCCAGCACGAGCAGGAAGCAGCTCGTGATGTACAGGCCCTTTGGCTGACTGCCGAGCTGGCTGGTCATCTCGCTGCCGATATCACCCTTGGAGCCCGATCGCGTCACGATGAGGGCCGCGGCGATCGAGATGATGAACGAGGGGATAGCGCTGGTCAGGCCGTCACCGATGGTCAGGGTTGAAAAGACCTGGGCGGTCTGCCCGGCGGGCCAGCCTCGTTCGAGCGTGCCGATCGCAAAGCCGCCCACCACGTTGATAACCGTGATCAGAATGCCCGCGACAGCATCGCCCCGAACAAACTTGCTCGAGCCGTCCATCGCACCGAAGAAGTCCGCCTCGCGCCGGATCGTGTCGCGGCGCTCGCGGGCCTCGGCCTCGGTGATCATGCCCGCGTTGAGGTCCGCGTCGATCGCAAGCTGCTTGCCGGGCATGGCGTCCAGGGTGAACCGGGCCGCGACTTCACTGATGCGCGTGGCGCCCTTGGTGATGACCACGAACTGCACGATGATCAGGATCAGGAAGATGATCACGCCCACTGCGAGCGAATCGCCCGCCACGAACGAGCCGAACGCGCTGATGACCTTGCCCGCAACGCCCATGGCCTGCTCGGGCGAGGAGGCGTCTGCCGTCAGAATGAGCCGCGTCGAAGCGATGTTGAGTACGAGCCGAAGCAGCGTCGTTGCCAGGAGCAGCGAAGGGAACACGCTGAAATCCAGCGGGTGGTTCATGTAGAGCGTCGTCAGCAGCACGACGACCGCCAGGCTGATGTTCATCGCGATGAGCATGTCCATCGCCACCGGCGGCAACGGAACCAGGATCACCATCAGCCCGAGCACGAACCCGATCGGGACCAGCAGCGAGCGGTACTTGCGCACCGTGGCCATCCACGCGGGGAGCGTGGGAGCGTTGCCGAGCAGGTTGGGTGTTTCTTTGGCCATGTGTCAGATCAGTTTGCCATCGCGGGTTGTTCGGTTTGCTTCATCGAGGCTGCCCTGCCGTCGAGGCGGTAGACATACGCCAGAATCTCCGCGACCGCCTCGTAG
>CAXBOF010000596.1:0-1969 GCA_963977205.1 uncultured Phycisphaera sp.
GCGACGAGGGTTTACCACTATCGGCCCGCTTCCGCTGCATCACACCCAGAGACAGAGCCAGAATCACCCAAACCCCCGCCATCGGGGCGGTCAGCATGACCATCGAGCCCAGCGTCACCCAAACAGCCCCCTCGACCCCGGCTCCAACCACATCGCCTGACCGATAGACCGCCATATCCACGAACGTCTTGGCCTTGTACTTCTCGCCCTCACTGAGCACCGAGAAAAGCGTCTCCCGCGCGGGCCTCATCACCGCGAACCGCGTCGCCGAGTGCAGCCCCTGGAACACCGCGAACGTGCCCCAGATCACAAACTCCGACTCACCCCGCGTCATCGACACCACCGCGAAGCCGGCAACTGTCAATATCGGCAGCACGCACAGCGTCCCGCCCACACCGATCGTGCGCAATAGCTTGGAAGTGACAAAGAGTTGCAGCACCAGCGTCGCGAGCTGCTTCGCCAGATCAAGCTCGGCAAAGAGCGCCAGCCGCTCGCCCATCTCCTCGGATTTATCAACAACCAGCCTCGCGCCAGCGAAGTAGACCAATGTCGCGCTGATTGCGATGAACGCCACGTTGAGCGCCACACACAGCAAGTACGGCGAGCGGGCCACCATCCTCAGCCCGTCGATCATCGATCCACCAACAGCGTGCGCCCGCCGATGGACCTTCTCGCCCTCGATCGGCAAACGATCAATCGCGAGCATGCACCGCACCGCGCACTCGAACACGCCAATCGCGATGAGCATGAGCCAGATCGGCGCGTGCGGACCGATCGCATCGCCCAACTGCCACGGCACACTCGCGCCCAGAAAAGCCCCGAGCGTCCCGCCCACGCCAATCACCGGATAGAGCCGCTTCGCCTGATCGAGCCGCCAGATGTCCGCCATGTACGCCCAGAACACGCTCGTGACGAACATGTTGAAAACGCTGAACCACACATAGAACGCCGCCCCCGCGTAGCGCTTCACGTCGTCGCCCATCACGCCACGGGCAACCGCGAACACCACCAGGCACAGCATCACGACCCGGAACCCGATCGGGATGAACCGCCTTCGATCGACCCGGCTCACCAGCCCGCCAAAGAGCAGCGCAACCACCAGCGAGACGCCTGCGGTCCAGTAGAAGAGCGACCGCATCGAGTCCATGCCGCGCTCGACGCCCATCGCCTCGCGCACGGGGCGCAGCATCATGATCGCAAAGAGCACGCAGAAAAAGAACCCACCAGACAGAAGCACGGGTTTCCACTCACCCCGCGCCACATCCACCGCCGGCACGGGCCACCGCCTCCGACCCGTCTTGCCTTGGCGCTCATCCACGTGTGACGTTCTATCACACTTTCACACACCGGTTGCGGTATACACATTCACCGCTCAATCCCCGCGAGCTACGCTCGAACGTGACCACACTCGACGAGCAACCCGCAGCAACCGACCAATCGCCCCTCACCCAGCCCCCACCCGAGCCCGAGCTCCACCCCGAGTCCCCCTTCTACTTCGGCTGGCTCATGCTCCCGGTCTCGCTGGTCATGGTCTGCTGCACGCTGCCGGGCCAGTCCGTGGTCGTCAGCCAGTTCAACACGTCCTTCCGCGAATCGCTCGGCCTGTCGCTCGAGTCACTCAGCACCGCCTACCTCGTCGGCACGCTCGCGGCCGCCTTCCCCCTGCGCCGCATCGGCCGCCTCTCCGACACGCTCGGCCCGCGCATCACCACCGCCCTCGTCACGCTCGGCCTACTCCTTGGCTGCCTCGTACTCTCTCGCTCATTGAATGTCTTCGCCCTGACGCTCGGCTTCTTCCTCATCCGGCTCTTCGGCCAAGGCGCGATGGGCATGCTCAGCTCGCATCTGCTCGCGCTCTGGTTCGAAAGACGCCTGGCCACCGTCGAATCCATCAAGCACGCCGGCTTCAGTGGTGTCAGCATCCTGGCACCACAAACCGCGATCCTGCTCATCGCAACCGTCGGGTGGC
>CAXBOF010000597.1:0-1967 GCA_963977205.1 uncultured Phycisphaera sp.
GGCGCAGGCGGGCTATGCCGTCAGCGAGGCGATCTTTGCGCCGATCCCCTGGCCCGATCACGGCGAGGTGCGCACACCATCGGGCGCGCCGGGCCCGGATTACTGGCAGCAGCGGGCGGACTACGAGATCGATGTCACGCTCGATGAAGCGAACAAGCGTCTGGAAGGTTCGCTCCGCTGCACGTACACGAATAACGCCCGGCATGAGCTGACGTATCTGTGGTTGAACCTTGAGCAGAACGCGTTCCGCCCCGATTCGATCGGCACGCTCTCGATGATGCCCGATCTCTGGTGGCGTGTGCCGTCGGATTTCATGGGCGGGTTCGAGCTCGGTGATGCGGCGGTCGATGGCGAGATGGTCGAGGTCGCGGAGTACGACGCGATGGGCAAGGTCAGCCTGCCCGAGGCGCTCAAGCCCGGCGAGTCGATCGTGCTTGAACTCGAGTTTGCCATGTCCATTCCGCCCAGCGGCAGGCTGGGGATCTACGAGTCCGACGCGGGCACGGTCTTTCAGCTGGCGCACTGGTTCCCCAATGTCGCGGTGTACGACGACATCCACGGCTGGAATATCCTGCCCCACCAGGGCGACGGCGAGTTCTACACAAACTTCGGTGATTACACGGTCAACATCACGGTGCCGGCGGATCACCTCGTCGCGGCCACAGGCGAACTGGTCAACGCGGGCGAGGTGCTGACCGACGAGATGCAGGATCGACTGGCCCGCGCCAAAGCGAGCACCGAAAAGGTGACGATCCGTTCGCTCGATGAGATCCCCAGCGTGCGCGGCGAGGGGACTACGACGTGGACATTTAAGGCGCAGGATGTGCGGGCGTTCGCGTTCGCATCCAGCCGAGCGTTCGCGTGGGACGCGGCGATCGCGGCCGAGGATCGCCCGGTGCTCTGCCAGGCGTTCTACCCGCCCGAGGCGGCCCCGCTCTGGCCCGACGAGGCGGTCGCGATGGGGCAGCACTCGATTAATTTCTATTCCGAGTGGCTCATGGAGTACCCGTACCCGACGGCGACGAACGTCAACGGCATTGTCGGCGGCATGGAGTACCCGATGATTGTGTTCTGCGCCGAGCAGCGCGGACGTGAAGGACTGGTCGGCGTGACGGATCACGAGTTCGGGCACGAATGGTTCCCGATGATCGTGAATTCGGATGAACGCCGATACGCGTGGATGGACGAGGGCTTTACAACATTCATCAATTATTATAGCTACGCAGATTACATGAATGAATCATCCAAGGGCCACCAGGACCTGGTCTACACGATCGCCAAGGGGCTTGGGTCCGACCCGGGCCAGCCGATCATGACGATCCCCGATCGCATGGCCGACGGAGATCTCGGGTATCTGGCGTACACCAAGCCGGGCTACGGCATGCAGATCCTGCGTGAGTACATCCTCGGGGCGGATCGTTTCGACGAGGCGTTCCAGGAGTACGTGAGGCGGTGGGCGTTCAAGAGCCCGCAGCCCGAGGACTTCTTCCGCACGATGGAGGACGCGGCCGGCGCGGACCTGGCGTGGTTCTGGGAGGCGGCCAGTCTGGATCAGGCGATCGGCAGCGTGTCGGCAAGGCCCCGGCGTGGGCGTGTGGGCGTCGAGATCATCAACCTCCGCCGCATGGTCATGCCGGTGGACATGGTGGTGACGTACGACGACGGCTCGAGCGAACGGCGACGGATCCCCGTCGAGGCGTGGGCGCGGACAGATTCGTTCCCGACGCGATGGGACTCGGGCGGCAAATCGATCACGCGCGTCGAACTCGACCCCGACAAGTGGCTGCCCGATGTGGACCGGAGCAACAACGTATTCGAGGCCGGTAGCAGCGACAAGCAGGAACAGAAGCGGGATCGTCTCGACCACCGCAACGTGCCGAGCAGTCAGGGTGAAAGCGGGTCGGTGAAGAAGTCGGAGGACTGAGTTACTCAGTGGCGGAGGCTTCCAGCCTCCGCCACTGAATGAA
>CAXBOF010000598.1:0-1966 GCA_963977205.1 uncultured Phycisphaera sp.
GGCGGGGCTCCCAGACCCTCGGTTGGTCTGGACCCAGGCAACCCGAGAAGCGGGGCGGGACCTGCTGGAATTCGGACAGTTCGATCATGTGATCTTTACGGGCTCGACGGCTGTCGGGCGAACGATCGCTGCGATCCTTGCGGAAACGCTGACACCAAGCACGCTCGAACTCTCGGGTTCGGACAGCGCGATCGTATTCGAGGATGCTGACGTCAAACTCGCGGCTGATTCGATCTACTTTGCTCTGACACTCAATGCGGGGCAGAGCTGCATGGCGCCGCGGCGCGTGATCGTTGAAGCGGGCGTGTACGACCGGTTCGTCGCTGCATTCCGCCCGAAGTTTGAGAACTCGTCGCAGGTGCGGCTTATCCGGGGAACCGAAGCCGAGCACTGCAGGGACCTCGTCGAGCGGGCGCGTTCAGAGGGGGCTCAGATCACTCCAGAAGTACCCAGTTCGTCCGATGGCTTCAGCCCGACAGCGGTGCTTTCTTGCCCGGCCGAAGCTGACATCGCGGCCAGTGACCACTTTGGGCCCGCGATCGCGGTCATCCGCTCGGAGAATCGAAACGAAACAATTGCTCTCGCCGATTCTTCGATGAAATCGCTTGCCACTTCGATCTATACGAATTCGCTGAGCGATGCGGAAAAGCTCGCAAGTCAGCTCAGCGCGGGTTTCATCACTATCAATGACTGCATGCTGCCAACCGCCCATCCCGGCGTGAGCATCACGGGGCACGGCTCAAGCGGGTGGGGGCCATCACGCGGGAAGCTCGGCTTGCTCGCGATGACAAGGCCTCGCTTCGTGAGTCACACGAGTCGGAAATGGCGTCTGCCGACCAACAATCCCAGTATGCGAGCCCAGCGAAACATCGAGCGGTTTGTCCGCTGGTGGTATAAGTAGAGAATGCCCAGGAGCACGACAATGACAGATCAGGATAAATCCAAGCGTGTCGTGATCGTCGGTGGTGGCCTTGCGGGCCTTGCTTCCGCGGTTGAACTCAGAGGCAGGGGCGTCCACGTTACACTCGTAGAGTCCAACACCCACTTGGGCGGGAAGATGAATGTCCTGACCGAACAGGGCTACACGTTTGACATGGGCCCCACAATTCTGACCCTCCCCGAAGTGCTTTGTGGCATCATCAGACGGGCGGGTCGACATGTGCCCGACATGATCGACCTGGTGCGCCTCGATCCGCAATGGCGGTGTCACTTTGAAGATGGCATCACTGTTGATCTACGCGAGAATGTGGAAGACATGGCGCGAGAGCTGAACGCCAAGCTTCCGGGCACCGATGCCGCGACAGGTTGGGAGAGTCTGATTCAGTACAGCCGGCGCATGAACCGGCTTAGCCGAAACGTGTTTTTCTATAAAGATGTAGGTGGCATCCGCGATGTGATGCGTCAATCACCAGCGATGGACAAGCAGGTGATGACAGATGCTCTGGCGATGCGATTGCACTCGACCGTCGCCTCAACGATCCAGAAGCACGTCCGCGAACCGCATGTCCGCCAGATCGCTGAGCATTTCCTGCAGTACGTGGGTTCGAGCCCGTTCCTCGCCCCGGCGATTCTGACGATGATCGCCTCAGCCCAGACCGACCAGGGCTGCTGGTACGCGATGGGCGGCACACGTCGGGTTGCCCGCACGCTCGAAACGCTCGCGGACGAGCTTGGAGTAAATCTCGTCACGGGGGTTGGAGTCGAGCAGATTCTGACAGCGGGCAGTAAAGCAACCGGTGTCCGCTTGGCAGATGGACGCACGATTGAGGCCGATGCTGTGATCTCAAATTGCGATGTCCAGCGCACTATGCGGGACCTGGTCGCAACGCCCGCCGCCAAGAGTGAGCTGCGCAAAATCGCACGCACCCACACCCCGGCCTGCAGCGGCGTTGTGCTCTACCTCGGGCTCGATCGTCAGTACGACCACCTCGCGCACCACAACTTCATCTTCAGCAAGAACTCACAC
>CAXBOF010000599.1:0-1964 GCA_963977205.1 uncultured Phycisphaera sp.
AGCGCGGGGCGGAGCGTCGCCATCGGATCGTGCTCACCGGGCCCCTCCGCGTCGGCCTCGCCCAGACCCAGCGCTTTCATGAGCATCGGGATGTCTTTGCGAACGATCTGCTCCTGGAGCGCGATGGTGTTGGTCGCCACGACAACCGTTTCGCCGTAGTCCACGCAGCGCTGGATGGCGGGCAGGAGATAGGCGTAGCTCTTGCCCACGCCCGTGCCCGCCTCGGCCAGCAGCCGCCCGCCGCGGTCCATCGCTCTGGCGACCGCCGAGGCCATCTGCGTCTGTTCGGGGCGCGCTTCGTAGCTCTCGCCAAGCATCTGGGCGATCGGGCCGGCGTTCGAGAGTGCATCCGTGGGTGACAACACGTGTAGAGTGTACGAGGGCTGTTCGCCCCGATAGGGAGAATATCGTGCGCCAAATCACTGCACTCACCGCTCTTCTGCTCGCCCTGCCCGTGTTCGCTCAGCCGGACTCGATCTCGGTCACGTTCGAGGAGGGCGTGCTCGAATCGCCCTACACCGGCCGCATCTACCTGGTGCTGGGCCCGAAAGAGAGCGAACCGATCGGCCGCATGAACGCGTGGTTCAACCCGCCACCCCTGGTCGCCTGGGACGTGCGCAACGTGCAGCCCGGCGAGCCGATCGTTTTGGAAGGCTTCGACCTGTCGCACGCGCCCGAGAGCGTGGGCGACGCCTGGCGCACCGGCGAGTGGTCGGCTCAGGTCGTGGCGCGGCTCAACCCCGATTCTGCGAAACCCGGCGAGGGCGCGGGCGATCTCTACTCCCAGCCGATGCTCGTCGATATGGGTGAGGCAAACGAAGTCGGCCTCATCGGCTCGTTCACACTCGATCAGACGATCGGTGAGTCCGCATTCGAAGAAACAGACCAGACCAAGCACTTTGTGATCCAGAGCAAACTGCTCAGCGATTTCCACCATCGGCCTGTCGAGATGCGCGCATCGGTGACGCTGCCCGAATCATGGGAAGCCGACGGCGAGCGCACGTACCCGATCGTCTACTACGTCACGGGCTTTGGCGGCGACGAGTCCGAAGTCCTGCGCTATTTACAGGGCATGCCCCACAAGGAGCTCGTCGGCGACACGATTGTCGTCGGGCTCGACGCGACGAACTATTGGGGGCACTCGGTGTTCGCCGACAGCGCGACCACCGGCCCGTGGGGCGAAGCGCTGACGACCGAACTTATCCCCGCGCTCGAGGCCAAGTACCGCGGCCCGCAGGACCCCAAACACCGGTACGTCACGGGCATCAGCTCCGGCGGCTGGGGGAGCCTCTGGCTTCAGGTCGAGTACCCGGACGTCTTTGCGGGCACGTGGAGCCATGTGCCCGACCCAGTTGATTTCCACGCGTTCCAGACCGTGAACCTCTACGAAGACGGCGCGAATATGTACACCGATGCTGATGGCGAGCCGCGCCCGGTTGGACGCAACGGCGAGGAGATCATGTTCTGGGCCAAAGACTTCATCGCCCGCGAGCGCGTGCTCGGGCCGGGCGGGCAGATCCGCTCCTTCGAGGCGGTCTTCAGCCCGGCTCGCGACGATGGCACGCCCGCGCGCGTTTTCGACCTCGACACGGGCGAGGTCGACCCGCAAATCGTTGAGGCCTGGAAGACCTACGACATCAACGCCAAGCTCGGGCGCGAGTGGGAGGAGATCGGCGACGAGCTGGCTGGCAAGCTGCACGTCTACGGTGGCGAGATGGATAATTTCTATCTGGGCGAGGCTGTGGGCATGCTCAAGGAATCGATGGAGGAACGCGGCTCGGACGCCGAGATCATCGTCCTGCCGGGCATGACGCACACCTTCTACTGGAAAGGCGACAAAGAGATGTGGGCGACGATCGCCCAGCGGTGGGAATCGACCGGGAAGTGAGACACACACCCTCCGGGTGCCACGGGTTGTCTTGCAACCCGTGTCTTAGGGTTCGTGGCACAGAGCACGGCTTGCC
>CAXBOF010000600.1:0-1964 GCA_963977205.1 uncultured Phycisphaera sp.
ATGCGGGCACCAGCCGTTACAGCCAGGGCTACTCCGACTCGGGCTACTCACAATCGCTGGGCCAGCAGGGTTACTCGAATCCGACGGGTATCGGGAGTGCTGTGATGCAGAACCGTGGGCGCGCACCCAAGGCCTACAACCGTTCTGACGAACGCATTCAGGAAGACGTTTACGAGCGATTGACACATTCCGGTATGGATTGCTCGGATCTGGAGGTGTCAGTCGAATCGGGCGAAGTGAAGCTCAAGGGTGAAATTGACTCGCGTTCCTGCAAGTTCCAGGCTGAGCACATCGCTGACAGCGTCAGCGGCGTCAAGGACATCACGAATCAGATCAAGGTGAACCGTGAGCGTTCCTCGGACCGTGGTCAGCAGTCACGGAGCGAGACGCAGTACGATTCGAACGCGAGGACGAGAAGCTCAAGCAGCGACTCAAACATTGATCTCGGAGAATCAAGCCGCTCGAAGAACGCGACGAGTTCGAAGAGCTGAACGATTCAATCTAAGAGCAACGCACAATCGCCGTGAAAAGTAGGTTGAAACTGCTTTCTGCGGCGGTTTTTCATTTGGGCTGCATTCCGATCAACCCTCGAAAAGCGACGCCTTCTCACCGGCGGCCTTCTTGCGGACTTTCTTCTTCACGACTTTCTTTTTACTTACCTTGCCGCCGGCACGCTTGGCGGGCTTCGCCTCGGCTTCCTGCTTGGCGTCGTCGGTGTCGCTGGCGATCTTGCCGTTCTGGACGATGATGACGTCCTCGTCCTTGGCGAGCCTGCCGTGCTCGTCTTTGATGTACTTGCCATCTTCGTCGAGCTGGGCGTCGGCGATCTCGGTGCGCCGCTTGGCCTGCTTGAGGAGAGCCTCGTAGAGCTCTTCAGCATCGGTCCCGGTCAGCGCATTGCACGCCTTGGCGATCTCGCCGATGTAGCGTTCGAAGATATCGCGGCGTTCACCCTCGCGCTTCATTTTCTGGCGGCGTCGGATGTATTGCCCGAGCTTGCGGCCGCACTCCTGGAGCGCGAGCTTCATCTCCTTGCGGATCTCGTCGTAATCGGCGATGGCTTCCTTGCTCTCGCTGGTAAAGGGCACCCAGACGCTTGCCATATGGATCATGACGACCAGCGGACCGACGGGTGCGCCGCCGCGGGGCTGGCTCATGTTGTAGTTGCGCCAGGACGTATCCACCACGCTCTTGAACGAACAGCATGCGGACTGCTGGTAGAGCAGGGGCACGCGGTTGGCAAAGCGGATCACGCGTGCGGGCTGATCGCCCGGCAGGTCGCCGCCGTAAGCGACCGCGGCCTCGATCTGAAAGGGGTTGCCGCGATAAACCGACGGGCTACGCATGCTGGCGGTATAGAACTCGGCCTGCACACCCTTGAGCATGCCCGCCAGCATCTGGCGCACGCCGATCGGCGCGAGGCAGTCAGTGGGGGGGCTGCGGAGCTTGGCGTTCTGCAGCGCTTTGTAAATACTCTCGGCTGCGGCGTTGTCGATCGTCGAGACATAGGTCTGCCCCGTGATCGTTTTCTTGGACGAGCTGGCCGCTTTGGTGACTTCTTTCACCGCTGAGGGTGGCACCCGGCAGAATTCGTTCTTGAAGAAGCCCGCGAGCTGCTTCTCTTGGGAAGTCTTGACCATCCGCAGAAAGCTGCCGAGTTCGACGCCGTAAGGATGCGGTTTGATCTCTTCCGTTTCGGGCGGGAGTTCGTCCACCGTGCGGGGGTACTCGATTCGATCGGCCCGCTCGATCGTGCGGACGATGGTTGAACCCTCTGCGCTTTCTTCCGGCGGATTTTCTAACTTTCGTTTCGGCTTCGACTGGTCGTCGTCGATGTCGAACTCGGGGCCTTCGCCTGCTTTGTCGGGCGGGATGAAGGTGATCTTGGCGTGCGGGTTGGCGATGCCGGTTTGCTCGAGGTAGGCCTCGACGCTCGTCTTGCCGCGCTGGTAGCGAGCTTCGAG
>CAXBOF010000601.1:0-1960 GCA_963977205.1 uncultured Phycisphaera sp.
ACTGGACCATTCTGCCGTCGATTCTGGTGTAGTAAAATTCATCGGGGAAGGCGTTGCCGATGTAGGCGCCGGTCATCTGGCCTTCGATGCTGAGCTCTGGGGTGTACATCTCGCCGCCGCCGTCGCCGTTGTGGACCATGGTGAACGAGTAGATGAGCAGCGGGTTGCTTGAATCGGGTCCGCCGGGGTTCTGGAGCGGCGGGAGTGCGTTGATGCCCGAGGCGTTCGAGATGGTGTCGAAGCTCACTGTGCCGTCGTCGGCGGGGCCGAAGAACGTGCTGTCAAAAGCTGTCGAGAAATCGTTGTCAGTGATGCTGAGCGAGGGGACGCCGCCGAAGGTGAGCGAGAAAGCGATGTTGCTGACCGTGGCGAGGATTTCGTCCTGCGGCTCGTAGAGCTCGGCCCAGAGTTGCCAATGAACCGACTCACCGGGCTGGATAATGTGCTCGTCGGCAATGAGGCGGAGAACGAGGTGGGGCTCCGCGGCGGCTGAGGTCGCAGAGATGATCGTTGCGAGCGCGAATGTCGGGTATTTCATGAGATCAGTGTAAATCGCAAGGCCTGATTTCCCAAGCGATTTTGCAAGGATTCACAATCTCATGTCCCTCCAAGCGGGGAATGTTGCGCGCCAGTCGTGGAGGGCTTTGGGGTCTATCTCGACGCTGAGCGTGCCGGGCTGGTCGGTGAGTTCGCCGAGGATGTCGCCTTTGGGGCTGATGGCGATGGAGCCGCCCGAGTAGGGCAGGTGGGGATCGGAGCCCGTGCGGTTGACAGCGAGAACGAAGGCCTGGTTTTCGATGGCTCTGGCGATCGAGAGGGCGCGCCAGTGGTGCTGACGGGGGCTGGGCCAGTTGGCGCCGTAGGCAAAGATCTGAGCGCCCAGTTTGAGTCCCCGGCGGAAGAGCTCGGGGAATCGCAGGTCGTAGCAGATGACGGGGCAGACGGTCAGGTCGTTCCAGGTGTAGGTGAGGACGTCTTTACCGGCGGCGAAGAATTCGGGCTCGCGACCGAAGGTGAATGGGTGGATCTTGCGGTACTCGCAGAGGAGCTGTTCATTCGGGGCGGCGACGGTGGCGCAGTTGAAGGCCTTGTCGCAATCGCAGGGGCGGATGGTTCGGCTGCCCTGGATCGTGACGCCAAGGTCGTCGGCGAGGCCCAGCAGGAAGCGGAGCGTGCGGTCCTCGGTGTCGGCGTTTTTTTCGGTGCGGAAGCTGAAGCCCGTGTCGAAGAGCTCGGGCAGGAGGACAAAATCTCCCGGGTCGGGGTCGGCTTGGTCGAGGGCTCTTTCGACGAGGCGGTAGTTGGCCTCGTGGTCTTCCCAGACGAGGTCGAGTTGCAGGAGGTGGGCTCGCATTGTGGCACGATAGCAGGGGGCTGGGTCGGTCGGCTTGGCGCTACGATTGGGCCGGAGAAACACGTGTCACCAGCATCGAACAACCAGCCAAGGCTCGTCCTGGCGAGCCAGAGCCCCAGGCGTCGGCAGCTGCTGACCGAGGCGGGGTATGCGTTTACGGTGCCCGGCCGGCTCGTGGATGACGGCCGCCTGAACTCGGGGGCGGTTTCGCCGGGCGACTGGGTGATGGCTCTGGCGTACCTGAAGGCTGCTGGCGCCTCGGGCGGCATCGAGCCGGGCTCGGTGGTGCTGGGCGCGGACACGATCTGTGTGTCGACCGATGGGGCGAGGGACGAATTGATCGGTCAGCCGCGGGATGCCGAGCACGCCGAGGCGATTTTGCGTTCGTTCATAGGGCGTGAGCACTCGGTTGTGACGGGTGTGGCGCTGCTGAGTCCGGACACGGGCGAGCGTGAGCTGATGCTCGATGAAGCGGCCGTGACGTGGGGCGAGGTGAGTGACGAGGAGATCGCGTCGTACATCGACACGGGCCTCTGGCGCGGCAAGGCGGGGGCGTACAACCTGCGTGAGCGGCTCGAGGCTGGCTGGGCGATCGAGTACGAGGGC
>CAXBOF010000602.1:0-1948 GCA_963977205.1 uncultured Phycisphaera sp.
CTTGCGCATATCCTCGGGCGTGATCCAAGACACCAAACCCAACCTCGCCCTGGCCGACGAGCTCTCGTTCAGCGATATCGCAGACGCGGCCGAGCGCATCCGTGGCATCGCGCACCGCACGCCCGTCATGACCTCGCGCGCTCTGAACAAGCAACTCGACAAACGCGTCTTCATCAAGTGCGAGAACTTCCAGCGCACCGGCGCGTTCAAGTTCCGCGGCGCGACCAACGCGATCTGCCAGGTCAAACCCGGCGGGCCGGGCGTCCTGACGTACAGCTCGGGCAATCACGCCCAGGCTGTCGCGTGCGCCTCGGCTTTGCTCGGCATCCGCGCCACGATCGTGATGCCCAAGAACGCGCCGAGTGTCAAACTCAAAGCGACACGGGCCTACCTCGAGGCCGGCGGCATCGAGGGCTCGGAGATCGTGCTCTACGACCCGCAGACCGAGATCCGCGAAGCGATCGGGCAGAAGCTCTCCGAAGAACGCGGGCAGGAGATCGTTGCGCCCTACGACCACCCGCAGGTCATCGCCGGGCAGGGCACCGCAGCGATGGAACTCATCGAAGATGTCGGCGAACTCGATGCGCTCTTTGTCTGTTGCGGCGGCGGGGGGCTGCTCTCGGGCAGCGCGGTCTCGGCAAAGTCCATGCTCGGCTCGTGCAGAGTCATCGGCGTCGAGCCCGAACTCGGTGACGATGCCAACCGCAGCTTCCGCACCCGCACGCTCCAGACCGTGCTCAACCCGCCGACGATCGCCGACGGCGCGCGCACACCTTATCTGGGCAAGTACACCTTTGCGATGATGCTCACGCACGTGGACGACATGATGACCGTGTCCGACGACGAGCTGCGCAAGGCCATGCGTTTCTGCTTCGAGCGGATGAAAGTCGTCGCCGAGCCCACGGGCGTCCTGGCGCTGGCGGGCATGATCAAGGCGGTCAACGCGGGCCAGCTCACCGACGCCCGGCGCATCGGTGTCGTTCTCAGCGGTGGCAATGTCGACCCGGTCCTCTTCTCAACGATCCTGACGGGCGATTAGATTGAAATTGTGCCACTGAGCTGTTCCTGCAGGTCAGTGCGGTTTACCACCTCACGAAGCACTGACCCGGAGAACCGGGTCAGTGGCACAAGGCTTCCAGCCCGTTACTCACTCTCGACCTGCTTGCCATTGACAGTCAGCCGCGCCGGGTGCCCGAACCACGAGTTATCGCCATTGGGCGCCGGGTAGTGCGCGCTGAGCACGCGATCAACATCAGTCATGTTGCCGTTGGCCTTCGCCCACCCGTTGTCGAGGTCGGGGAAATCGATCGTGCAGTTGGCGCACTTCTTGCTGGAGTCGAACCGGATCGGGCACCAGAAGCTCTCGACGTTGCGGAGCATCTCCGTGCCCAGCGACCAGATGCCGGTCATCCAGTCGCAGTAGAGGCACCAGATCAGATCGTGCCCGACGAGCCCCTCGAACTTATGCCGACTCACGTTCACCCAGTCGCCCGACTTGTACTTGGGCAATCGAATCAGCCACGTCAATGGCGGGTAGACGATGTACTCGGCCATGCGCACCAGCGCGAACAGCGGCACGGCAAGTGCCGTCGTCCACACGGCCGCGTGATTCCGAACACGCCCCACGCGCCGGTTGATGTTGCTGACAATCCGCGGCCCCTTGAGGTGCTTGCGGTTGGCCATCTCGTGCAGCACCGTCCAGACCATCACCATCGTGACCTGCGCGCCCACACCTACACCAAGCCCCGCCAGCCAGCCCCACCAGGCGGCCTCGTACTGCGCACCCAGAATCGGCCCGACGATCATCGGCACGACCGTGAAGTACGCGATCATCAGATCCAGCCCCGGTGCGCGGCAGAGCCAGGCGCTCAGCGCCTTGCCCCCCGGCCCGAGCCTCGGGATCAGATGAAGAACACCCGCGCCCGCGAGCAGCGCCAGAGACATGAAG
>CAXBOF010000603.1:0-1943 GCA_963977205.1 uncultured Phycisphaera sp.
CCCGAAGACGCAGCGGGGCATATCCGGGTGGCGCACCATGCTGTGCGGCTGGCCGAGCATGTCACCCAGCGGATAGCGAGACATCTGCACGAACACCTCGTCCGCGGATCGGATGAAGCCCTTGTGGTCGGTCGTGGAGAAGATGAGATCTTCAGCCTTGAAGGGGACCTCTGTCTGGCGCGGCTGAATCTTGGGTCGGGACATCTGGAATCCTCATGGGTGTGCACAGGCGATCGACAGAACGCCGCACGCCAGATCTATCGCCAAGAATGAGGTTTCCATTGACGGATAAGACACAAATGGGTGTCTTATGACGCCGGTTGATGGGGCGAGGCCGAGCGGTCGGTCGCAAGACGAGCGTTGACCAGTTTGTGGACCTCGTCTGTCGAAATCCGGGACATCAGTTCCAATGAGGTCTGCGTGTTCTTGTGGTCGAGTTGGTCGGCTGGTGTGATGTGCTGGAGAACGGAGTCCTCTTGGCGGTAGGGGCCGACGAGATCGGTTCGGGTTGGTCCGAAGAGTCCCACGATCGGGCGGTCAAACCCGACAGCCATATGCAGGGCGGCCGAGTCGTTGGCCAGGACCAGCTGCGCGCGTTCGATGATGGCGAGCATCTGGCCCACGCTGGTCTTTCCCACCCGATCGATCACAGGTAGACCCTGACGAACCAAATCGAGCAGCGGCTGGCATTGTGGTTCTTCGCCGGGCGCCCCGATGACCACGATCCTGTGGCCCTGGCTCGTCATTCGCTGAGCAAGCTCGGTAAATCGCTCGATAGGCCAGCGTTTACCGGGCCAGATGCTCGTCGGGGCGAGGACCGTGTAGGGCTCTTTGAGTTCTGGGACTGAATCACACCAAGTTTGGTCGGATTCTCGCGCATAAAGATGCATGTCCGGCTCGGGCGTGCTTATTCCCAGTGGTCCGAGCAGTGACATCATCCTGTCGACGGTGTGCTCGCCCGGCGTTGATGCCACGCGCCGGTTCAGGCCGAGCCAGCCCAGTTCACGGGCATCGGCGTGCCCGATCCGCAGCTTGGCCCCAGTGGCGAAGGTGAAGATTCCAGAGCGGGCCAGGCCCTGGGCGTCGATGACGATGTCGTACCGCTGGGCCCGAAGCGAGCGGAGGAAGCCGATGATCGGCGAGAGATTCAGTCGGCTCGAGTGCTTGCCGAGCGCTTTGCGCTCAAACGGGATCACACGCGCGATCGCCGGGTGAGCCTCGAGGACCGGCGCAAAGGGAGCGTTGACAAGCCAGTGGATCTCGGCGGTCGGCCAGTGCCACTTGATCGCGGCTGCCAAGGGCACGGAGCGGCAGACGTCGCCCAGTGCGCTTGGCCGGATGATCAGGATGCGTTCGATCTTCTGCACGGCCAGACTTTATCGCCCCGGGACACGCCGTGTTAGGATGGCGGCATGCGATGGATTGTGGTTCTCTTGGCTGTCTGCTCCTTCTTCGTGCTGGCGCCCTGTGTCGACGGGCAGGAGCCGGTGCCGATCTTGAGTCTGCGATTCGCTTCGGCGGAGCGTTCCAAGCCTCGGCTGGTCGAACTGGCTTCGAGGCTGGCAAGTGAATCGGGTGGCGGAATCGTTCTTACTTTTGACCCATCCACCAAGGCGTATGCCGTCAGTCAGTGTGAGGAAGAGTTGACCGAAGGCAACACTGCAAAGCTGGTATTGAGCGCCAATGACTGGCGGTTAGCCGACCCCGACTCCTTTGAGCCGGGTCCGATGAACGGACTGCTGGGCGCTGTGGGTGTTGCCGATGCGCGCAGGATTAGGGTGGTTGTGGATGAGCCTGGCGATCGGCTCGTGGTCCATTGGGATCGGCGCGAGGAAAACCCAGATGCCAACTTTGTACATGAACAACTGATTGCCAGCCGGATTGATAAGGATGACTCAAACCTGGAGCGTTGGGCCATTGAAGAAATCGGGATCGGCCGGTTT
>CAXBOF010000604.1:0-1940 GCA_963977205.1 uncultured Phycisphaera sp.
CGAAGATGGGTGATGGCACCGGGCCCTATTGCATTTCCAAGTGCCAAATGCTTTATGCCTCATCCCCCAAGGCTGACGCCCCTAGCATCCCGCCCGGGCCGGGGTGGTCTATGGGTTGGGAGCGATTCGCATGGGTGCAGTAGGTTCGAGGCAGTACATCCGGGAGCTTGGGCCGCAGGAGCGGGTGAGCGGGGCGTTTTCGATCGCCAACGCGACAAGACCGGCGAGGTGGCGGCCCGGATGTGGTCGTTCGATGAGGCCTCGTTCGCAAGGCTCCCCGTCGACGGCTTCGTCTGGATCGAGGGCGAGACGCAGCCCTATCAGGGCGAGATGCAGCTGATCATCCACCAGATCGATGCGCTCGAGCCCTCGCCCGAGCAGCTCATGGAGCTCCTGCCCGCCACGGACAAGGACGTGGGCAAGATGTTCGGCGAGATCAAGCAGATCCTGGGCGAGCTCGAGCACCCGGCCATGAAGGCGCTGGCCGAGACGTATCTCGCCGACGAGTATCTGATGGATCGCTTCCGCATCGCCCCGGCTGCCAAGAGCATGCACCACGCGTACCTCGGTGGCCTGCTCGAGCACACGCTCAACCTGATGAAACTCGCAAGGGCTGTCTGCCCGCTCTACCCCAAGATCAACCAGGATCTGGTCGTCTTTGGGCTCTTCATCCATGACCTCGGCAAGACCCGCGAGCTCGTGTACGACCGCTCGTTCAGCTACTCGGACATGGGCGAGCTTGTGGGCCACATCGTCGAGGGGGCGCACATGCTCCGCGACAAAGTCAAAGAGATGATGGTCGCCACCGGGCAGCGCATGCCCGCCGGGGCGGCGCTCGTCCTGGAGCACATCGTCCTCTCGCACCACGGCATCCCGGAGTACGGCGCGGCCAAGATCCCCTCGACGCCCGAGGCGATTCTCGTCTCGATGCTCGACAACGTGGACGCCAAAACGACCATCGCCCTCGACGCGACCCGCCCGGATCGCCAGGCCACTTATGACCTGGGCGGCAACTTCACGCAGAGGCAATGGGCGCTGGACACCAAGCTCTACAGGCCCGATCCGCTGAAGTAAGTGAACGATCGCTCGACGAGCCCCTCGTGTAAGCGAGGGGGCCCTGAACCTCCAAGACGCCTTTGGCCCCTCGCTTACGCGATGGGCTCGTTTCTTGCGCCCATTGAGGTACACTCCTCGTATGGACTACGAGCACGCGGTGCGCGTCAATTTCGGCAGGCCCATGCCCGTTTTCCCGCTCTCGACAGCGGTGGTTGTGCCCCAGCAGGTCGTGCCGTTGCATATTTTCGAGGACCGGTACATCCGCATGGTCCGCGATGTGCTCGACGGGTCGGGGCAGATCGCCATGGCGGTCTTTGCGGGCGATGACTGGAAGACGGGGTATACCGGTCGGCCCGCGCTCAGGCCCGCGGTGTGCATCGGGCAGATCATGCAGCACGAGACGCTGCCCGGCGGGCGGTTCGACATCCTGCTGCAGGGCATCTGCCGGGCGCGGGTGAAGATGGAGATGCCAGACGACGGCACCCACCCCTACCGCCTGGCGCACCTCGAACCGATCGAGGGGCCAGAGCCCGAGGAGTCCGAGCTCCAGCCTGTGCGCGACTGGGTCTCCGGCGAACTGCGGACGGGCGAGCTGGCGGAATTCGAGGCTGCCGAGGATCTGCTCGAATACGCGGGCGACGAGCGCATCAATACCGCGACGCTCATGGAGCTGATCTCGTTCACTTTGCTCACAGATGCGGAACTCCGCTACAAGCTCCTGGACGAGGGCAACGCGATCGAGCGTTCCAAGATCGTGCGCAAGGCGCTGGAGCAGACGTCCAAGATGCTCCGCCTCGCCCGGCACCAGCACCCCGAGGACTGGCCCAAGGGGATGAGCTGGAACTGACCCTGCTCCCTCTCCCCGCCGGGGAGAGGGCTGGGGA
>CAXBOF010000605.1:0-1934 GCA_963977205.1 uncultured Phycisphaera sp.
GATCTCATCGAGCCGGACGAGCGCACTTGGCACAGCCCCGTCGCGGCCGGCGGTCACACGCAGATGCCGGTTGGGCTCTTCGATGCGCACCGTGTCGTCGTCGAGCTCCCAGCGGTACCGGTCCGGGCCGTAGTCGATCAGGTCGGGCAGCTTGCGAATGCTTGTCTCGTCGTCGAGATACGTAATGATGATGCGGTTTGCGACCTCGGCCGCCCCGAGCCGGATCGCGTCCTCGCGGTCGGAGGCGTAGACGTAGCCGAGCACACTGAAGATCGCCGAGGCGATGATCCCAAGCAAGGCCGCTGCCAGCACAGCCTCAAGAAAGCTGAACCCCCGCCTTTCGTTACGCACTCCCGTGGCGGAGGCTTCCAGCCTCCGCGCTGCCGATGTGACGCGTCCGATCAGTGACCCTGTAGTCTTCTCGGGATGTGTTCTGCTCCGGGTCTTCATTGGCTCTGCGCTCCGCGCTGCCTCACCGACACCTCGCCGTGCGTGCTACCGCGCCAGGGCGATCCAGATATCGATGTCGTCCTCGGTGCTCATCTGGTTGTCAGGCCCAGCGCTGATGAGCGTGAAGCCCTGCTCTTTGGGGGCGCCGTTGCGACCGACAGGGTTGTAGTAAAACGGCTGATCCCACGAATCGAGATCCGAGCCCTGCTGCAGCGCACCGGTGCCCGCGATCAACGTCTGAAGCGTGGGGGGGAAGGCGTTGTTGCGGGTGTGGTACTGCTGAAGCGAATCCTTGATGACTTTCATGCTCGCCTTGGTCGTCTCGACTTTGGCATCGTCGGCGCCGCCGATCAGGTTGATCGCAGCCACAGCCATGAGCACGCCCATGATCGCGATCACGCAGCGAGAAGCCCCGGGCGTGCAGTCGTGTGTTTGGTCGAGTATTCATCTGGTCGTTCCTCTGAGGTTCATGGCCATCGGCCTTCTGGGGGCTACCCGGTTGCATTCAAGCCGTTGCAGCCCGGGCGGCAACCGATTGCCAGGAAAGTCTACGCACAGGTCCGGCAACGCCCCCGCACACCCGGCCCAACGCTCAGATCCGCCCCGGAGTTCGTCCGAGAAGGATTTCAACTCGCAAAGGCGTTCCGGGACAGCGACAGCATCGGGGCCATGATCGCAAGGATCATGCTGCCGATCACGATGAAGATCAGGACAATCAAGAGCGGCTCGAGCACCGCCAGAAGCCGACCAGACAACCTCTCCACCAGCTCGGTGTGGTCGTCGGCCAGCGACTCGAACGCGTTGTCCAGATTCCCCGCTCGGTCGGCCGCGATCAGAAGCCTCCGCGTGCCCATCGGCAGCGCCTCGATCTTGTCGATCAACACCCGCAGCACGCCGCCCTCGATGAGCGACTTGCGCAGCCCGTCGAGCTGATCGCGCAGCTTGGCGTGGTGGATCGTCTGGTTGGCAACGCCCAGTGCATCCGCCAGCGGCACACCACCCGTCGCCAGGGCCGCCATCACGCTGAAGAACCGCGCCGACTCCTGCGCCAGCGTGACATCTTTCAAGACCGGCACAACGTGGGCCGCCCGGCGCATCCCGACCGTGATGTATTTGCGCAAAAGCACGAGCGCCACGATGATCCCTGCGATCGTGCCCAGAATCACCAGCGGGTTGCCCCGGATAAAGAGCCCAAGATCCGCCAGCATCCGCGTGGCCGCGGGCAATTGCTTGTCCTTGCCCATCGCGCTCTGCATCGCCTCGGCGACCTGCGGCACCACGAACACCAACATGAACACGCCCACCATGATGCTGATCGTCAGCACAATCAGCGGGTAGAACATCAGCGTCTGAGCCGTCTCTTTGATTTTGAGCCGACGCCTGGCGTTCGAGGCGAGCTGCAGCGAAGCGCCCGCAAGGTCGCCCGTTTTCTCGGCAGCAGCAAAAACCGCGCTGGTCGCCTCGTCGAAGGCCTTGGTCTCCAG
>CAXBOF010000606.1:0-1934 GCA_963977205.1 uncultured Phycisphaera sp.
ACGCTGCGATGACGCCCAGTGGCACCGGCTCATCCAGGAAATCACGACCAAGGTGCGAGATTCCAATGCCGAACTGGTCATCATCGACGCACTGCCCAATATATGGGCAGTCGATAACGAGAATGACGCTGCGCAGGTAAGCGAGGCACTCTCGATCATGCGAGACATCAGCGAGGCGGGCGCAGCTCTTCTACTCGTGCACCACCCACGCAAAGGTGAATCGGGGCTCCAGACCGCTTCGCGAGGTTCCGGAGCGCTACCAAGCTTCGCAGATATTCTAGTTGATCTAGGCAAGCTCCCCTCTGACGGCGAACACAGCAAGCGACGTCTGCTCAAGGCGCTCGGTCGGTTCGGTACCGAGCCTCCAGAACAAGTCATCGAACTCACCGACGGTGGCTATGTCATGAAAGGAGCACCGATCGAAGCCCGCGAAAGCGATCAGGTGGAGACAATCGCAGAAATCCTCTCTCAGGCTGATCGAGCACTCAGCCACAAGGAAATCATGGAACTTTGGCCTCTTCAACAGTCAATCGGTAAAAACAAGCTCAGGGATCTCTTGCGAAATGGTGCCTCCGAGGGTCGCTGGTCCGAGTTAGGCAAAGGCGGCCGGAACGATCCTTACCGATATGAGATGCTCTCGGATTCACCAGACTCTTCACATCACGGTTACGACGCTAATAAGCCGGGAACCATTCTTCTGGATTCTTCTTTCACGTCAGAGTCTCCAAACAACCTAATCAAGGCACATACGTGAGATCTCTCTTCAAGAAAGCACGGTGTAATCACGGTGATATTATCAAGGATTTTTAGTTGACTCTGAAGCAACTTGTGGCGCTAGTTCGCACCACTTGGCATAATGAGGCAAGGAAGGACTTCACACGATGGCAACCAAACGCACAAGGTCGAAAGGCACCGGCTCTCTGTTCCGAAAACAGGGCAAGGGTCCGTGGATTGCGAGCTACTACGACCATTCTGGGAAGCGGCGTCAGCACTCAACCAAGACGACCGACAAAGCGACGGCAATGCGGATCCTTGACAAGCTTGTTGCCGACACTGCACTGCGCCGCGACGGGGTCGTCGATCCCCGAGATGATCGTTATTCGATCGAGGGCCGGAAACATCTGAGCGAGCACGTGGCGTCCTACATCGCCCATTGCAGGCACGCCGGGCAGGCACCTCACCATGTAAACCAGAAAGCCGCCCAGCTCGAGGCCCTCATCGCCGGGAGCAAGGCTACCAGGCTCCAGGAGCTGACGGCGGACTCGCTCGTGCTTCACCTGTCAGCACTCAAGGACCGCGATCTCTCCGCTCGGTCGGTGAACTTCGCACGCCAGATCGCAGTCGCATTCTACCAGTGGTGTGTAAAGACAGGCCGTGCCCGGTCTAATCCGCTTAAAATGGTCCCAAAGCAGGATGAGAACAGGGACCGCCGGAGAGTGCGCCGACCGTTAACTGACTACGAGCTTTCGCGGCTGCTTGCTGTGGCACGCGAGCATGGCCGGGAGGCTTGGTACCTCGCCGCAGCCCTCGCAGGCTTGCGAAAGGGTGATATGCAGCGTCTGACGTGGTCCGACGTGAACTTCAAGGCGGCCACGATCACAATCCGGCACGGCAAAGCCAAACGCACCGACATTCTCCTGCGAGCCGGGCTCGCTCGCAAAGTGACCGTCTTGCACTCGGACGGCCAGCCCGTCATGGTCGGCAAGGGAGCAAATCTCCGACCGAAGACCCGGATCAGCGTCGAAGACGAAGAGGGCCGCGTGATCGATCTCCACGCGTTGCGGACGACCTTGGGCACTCAGCTCGCACGCGCCGGCGTCGCTCCGCAGCTCGCACAGCGGATCATGCGTCACAGCGATTACCGCACCACCCTGGGTCACTACACGGTGCTCGGGCTCACGGACACTGCCGCAGCGATCGGGAAGCTGCCAGGC
>CAXBOF010000607.1:0-1932 GCA_963977205.1 uncultured Phycisphaera sp.
CCACGACGACCACACCGGCGACGCGCCCGCCATCGCCAAACGCACCGGCTGCCAAGTCACCGCCAACTTCGAGGTCTGCCAGTGGTTCGCCACCAAGCACAACCACGACAACATCAACCCGGGCAACCCCGGCGGCCGCGTCCCCACTTCCTTCGGATCCGTCGACTTCACCCACGCCATCCACTCGTCCAGCACGGGCGACGGCTCATACATGGGCGTCGCCTGCGGCCTCGTTATCAACATCGCGAGCACCACCATCTACCACGCCGGCGACACCGCACTCTTCTCCGACATGAAACTCATCGGCCAGCTCCACAAACCCGACATCGCCATCCTGCCCGTCGGCGACCGCTTCACCATGGGCCCCGCCCACGCGACCCTCGCCGCCGAGTGGGTCGGCGCCAAAGCCGTCATCCCCTGCCACTACAACACCTGGCCGCCCATCGAGGTCGACCTCACCGACTTCAAGCCCAAGTCCGCCACGGTCCACGCGCTCGGCGCTGGCGAATCCATCGAGGTCTGACCTCCATCTCCTCGGTGGGACGGGCGTCCCGCCCGTCTTCAGCTTCTTACGCCCTAACCTCCCCCGATGCGTTTCACCTTCCTCGGCACGGGCACCAGCGCCGGCATCCCACTCATCGGATGCGACTGCGCCGTCTGCACAAGCACCGACCCACACGACAACCGCACGCGCACCAGCGCCCTCATCGAGTGGAGCGACCCGACCGGGCAGGACCGGGCTGTCCTCATCGACGCCGGCCCCGACCTCCGCCAGCAGGTCCTGCGTCACAACCTCCAGCGTCTCGACGCGATCCTCTTCACCCACAACCACGTCGATCACACCTTCGGCCTCGACGAGGTCCGCCGATTCAACATCACCATGGGCCGGGCGATCGACATCTACGCCAACGCCCACACCCTCGAGCATCTCCGCCGCGTCTACCAGCACATCTTCGAGCCCAGCCGAAACATCCAGAAAAGCTTCGTCGCCTCGCTCATCGCGCACGAGATCCCGAGCAACTACCCCATCGACCTCTTCGGCCTGCGATTCACCCCCATCGACCTGCTCCACGGCCGCCTCCCCGTCCTGGGCTACCGCATCGAGCCGGCGTCCTCGCTGCCCAAGCCGGGCTGGATGCCACTGGCCTACTGCACCGACGTCTCGGCCATCCCCACCAAGAGCTGGCCAAAGTTCGCGGGCCTCAAGACCCTCGTCCTCGACGCCCTGCGTGACCGCAAGCACCCGACCCACCTGACCCTCGACGAAGCCGTCTCGATCGCCAGCCGCGTCGACGCCGACCGGACCCTGTTCGTGCACATGAGCCACGAGCTTGCTCACAAGGCCACCAACGATTCCCTGCCCGAATCCATGGCCCTGGCCCACGACGGCCTGACGCTCTCCGAAAACCGGCCTGATACCGGCCTGATACCGGCCTGACCGCGGTAAATGCCTGACTCAAACCGGCTCGGGGCAACCCCTCGGTTTTCTCAGACCTTCACCTCAGGCGAATGCCAGTCACCCTGGGCAGGTTGCTCCGTCTGTCCGCCCGTTGTCGCCTCCAAAGGGCGAGTTTCGGATAGTTCACCGGGCCGAGTGCCTTGCCGATGGCCGATCCGGTGGCCTCTTGCAAGTCGCAAGCCCATCGGGGCCAACACCAAGGAGCAAGACATGAGCCCACGCCCGAGCCACGCCGACCGCAACCGTGTCCGTGAAGGCCTCAGCTTCGCCTTCCCGATGCAGCTGCCCCCCTCGGGCACAGGGATCGCCCCCAGCCAGAACCATCCCAAAGCCCAACCCACCAAACAGAGCCAGCAGGAAGCTCCCAAGGGGCGCTGACTGAGCCAATCTGGGGCCTACCATTGGCCCCATGGGAAAGACCCGCGAAATCAAGAAGCGCATCAAGGCGGTCGGCAACATCAAGCGCATCACGC
>CAXBOF010000608.1:0-1912 GCA_963977205.1 uncultured Phycisphaera sp.
TCTGCCTGCCACTCAAAACCAGTGTTGTCTTCTCTGCCTACTACCTGTTGTCCTCTCCGCCTATCACATTCGGTCCCCTCCGCCTACCACCCGGCGGCGAATACCCCCCCACTGCTGCCTTGCCGTCTCGCTGCCGGGCGTTCGCTGACTTCACGTCGCGGATGAAGGTTTGGTGTGCCTTGAGGGTGTAGAGCACGTCGTCGATCCGGTTGTGTGCCCCTCGCCTCACCTCGCAGGTCCAGTCCATAAGGACTTCGCAGGCCTTGAGCTCATCGAGGGCACTCTCGAGAGAGGCCCGGTTCTTGGTGATGCGGTTAGCGGCCAAGAGTCCGCTGTCGCGGCTGATTGTCGAAAAGAGCACGCCGTAGTCGTGCATGAAGCCTGCGTTAACGTACTGATGCGAGAGACGCTTGTGGAGCCAGCGGGCGAGTTGCGAGGACAGCGCCATAAAGGTGCCGTAGTTGAATTGGCGGTAGGACAGGTCGTTGACGCTCTTAGAGATTAGCGCGGGCAGCCTTGCGACCCACATGACCGAGGCGTCGTCGAGGTAGGTCTGACGGTTGACCCGCGTCAGGTCGGACAGGATCGGGTTCGTATAGACCGGTGTCTCGTCGTCATCGACAAAGATCCTGATGGTCGTGTTGGCCAGGATCTCGATCGACCGTTTGATCTCGTCCATACTGCGCGTCTTGCCGCGGGCCTTGAGCTCTTTGCGGATCATCTGAAGCGAGAATCGGACCCAGCTCTCGGCGGCGGGTGCGTTGTGAAGCCCGTAGTTCTGGTTGGCAAAGAACTTGCGGATGACCTCCTCGACAAGCTCCTCGTCAACGGAGGGATAGAAATCGGTGTACTGCCCCCCCACTCTGAACGAAGCAGGCTGGATGACCAGCCTGCATGTGCGGTCCTTGTAGACGAACTCGTGCTCGTGGAGACGCAGGCGGCCCTTTTCGTCCCGCATCGCCGATTGGCGGCGGGCCGTGACGGCGTACTTCGGTATCGCGTCCCAGAGCTCGATGGTGTTGGAAAGCTCGCCCGCATCGCCGAAGAAATCGGCAAAAAGGTCGTACTGCCGGCTCTGTGGGACCATCGCTGGCGGCTTGCGCTTACGGATTGCAGTGTTCACACCTGATTTTGTGATTTCGTTCATGTGTTCACACCTAAACAGTTGATTAGTTTAAGTGGTTCACGATGTAATTCGTGCACACTTGAACAAATGAATGTGTTCATATTGTACGATTTGAACCTGCGCACGTGTTCGCACTCAAATCTGTGCAATATCGATGGTGTTCGATCTTGAACACATTTGCAATGTACGTGGTTCGTGATTGAATGAGTGAAAAGCATCAGGTGTGCACACATTCAGGCGGCCGCTACTGGTTTTTGTGCAATGGTGGGGCGCTGGCGCGACTGAAACAGCATATCCAAAGCCTCGGCGAGCAGGGCTTGGACCGTTGAGTCCTCTTCCAGAGCAATTGTGCGGAGCTGTCGGGAGACCGCGGGGTCGAAATAGCCGCCCACGTGCTTCGTATTGCGGCGTACAGGCCGTTTAGGTTGCGGGGCGACTTTGACCTCGATTTGAGGCTCAGACGCCTCCGGTGGGCCCTGAGGGGCCTCTGTGATCTTAGGTGATTTCAGTGCTGCTGCGAACTTGTTCGGCTGTGTCATGCTTAACCTCATGGATTTGTGGTTGAATGTGTGAAGGTGTTCGGTTGTTCAGGCCTTCGCTCATGAATGTGTGCAGGGCTTCGACCTCTTGGCGGGCCTTGCCATCGGGCTCAAACTCCTGCGCGACCTGCCCAAAGGCCAGCGAACGGGCAAAGGCGACACGTGTCGTCAGTCTGGCTGGGCAGACCGAGACGCCGTACATTTCCCGGATCGCCGCCTCGGCCTCATCGGCTTCGGACCCGAACGG
>CAXBOF010000609.1:0-1912 GCA_963977205.1 uncultured Phycisphaera sp.
GGCGGCTACGATATGTGGTGACAATGACGATCCCGAGTGTTCGAGGGATGCCCGCTGGGACAATCGCACTCACCGGTACACCCGGCAAAGTCGACGGGAGGCCTCAGGTCCGATATCGATTTCTACAGGCCGATACGAACCAGCCCAGGGGCAAACGGCCATGCTTCCCTGTTGCCTTCATTTACAGATCTGGAAAGCGTCACAACTTGCACTCCAGGCTCGCATCGAACCGAACGCACCGATCGTGACATTTCGCGGAGCCGTTCGATGTTTTGCACTGCATCAGGCACATCGAGCAAGACTGAGTCTCTGAATGTGAGTGAATCGCTGATGAACTTGTTCTGCATCTGCACAACTTTTTTCACATCAGTCGCAGCCACGGCCCCAATGAGATACATATTCCCACCGGGTCGAAGTAGATCAGTGCAGACAAATTCGTTTGCATTGGGCCCAATGGCACTTGCCGTCGCAACAACCACATCGAACGCGGAGCGAATGATGGGCACCCTGCCAACCACTACAGGAGTGACCTCCGGCCGAACATCACGTACCAAACGCTGTGAGTCTTCCGGGGATAATCCGGCAAGCAGAATCCGACTCTTACGCGAGAGGCCCGCCCGGATTGCTGTGTACTCATCCTCGCTCAACCGATGCTTCGTTTGAACCAGGAGAACCTTCTCGCTGGGAAACTCAGTCAATCGGTGAAGAACTTCGAACATTGCCCTGGCGCGATTGAGACGTGTCTCGATGGTTCGCAGCTCCTGCTCTGCAGCGTCTCGCTCAATCGATGGCTGAATCTCTTCGAGCTGCTCGAACGCATATGACAGCAACTCGGCGACCACGACCGCGTTATCGGCTGTTTTCTGATCTGCGTGAGCCAGTTGATTCGCCACACCGATCTGCTCAAGCTGAAACGCTGCTCCCGAGTTGGCAAGCCGCAGCCAGAGGTGATGGTCCATCGTGTAATGCAGGGTTTCATCGATGCCGCCCATAGCATCGAACGCATCTCTAAGGATGAACGCTTCGGGCTGGACGATCGAACGCCCTGCAAACCACCCCGACAGCAGGCGCAAAAGAGCCTCGGGCGTCACGGGATCGGGGGGCAATGGTTCAAACACGGTCCGCCCGGATTCATCCACAAACCGGCACCGCCCCACGACAACTTCCGAATTTGAACTTGAAAGTACGCCCACCATCCGGGACAGACCAATAGGTAGGTAGTAATCGTCAGCGTTGAGCCAGACGACGTATCGACCTTTGGATTTTTCGACACCCCGGTTGATCGCCTGCGACTGCCCGGAGTCTGGCCCCGTCAGTAGTTGCGTGATCGGTGAACCGGGCTCTGCCATGGCGGCGCGAGCGATCTCGAGTGTGCCGTCGGTCGAGCCGCCATCGGCAATGATGTGCTCGACATCCGCGCCCATCGCCGCGGCCTCTGCCACAGACCGGATTGCCTTTGGCAGAAATGCCCCGCCGTTGAGCACAGGTGTGATGATCGAGAGCGTTGGTGTCGTCATCATCGTGATCGCACTCACTCAATTCATACCGGCAAACATTCGAGCAACTTCAAAGGAGATCTTGGATCCTGACCTTCGGGAAGACATAGAGCTTGCCATCGATCGTCGCGTCACGGATCCGGCGGCCCTCCTGCTCGAACGCGAGTTTGGCGATGCTGTACGCCAGCTCGGATTGTGAAAGGTCGGGCAGTTGCCAGCGCACGCCCTCGCCGAAGTAATCCTCGGCGAAGTGATCCGGGTCGCGCTCACCCGACGTGACGAGCTTGTTGGGCTGACCCGCGCGGTCGTAGTGATGATCGACACCGAACAGCACCACGTCCGTAAAGCCGAGATGAAACGCCAACTGGAGCGCAACATACGTCACCGTCGCCCCCTGCCAGATCGCATCGGACGGC
>CAXBOF010000610.1:0-1911 GCA_963977205.1 uncultured Phycisphaera sp.
CACCGCGACGTCTTTCTCGCTGGCGTGACAGATATCTCGTCCGACGGTGTGCTGCTCCACGAGCCGAACGCCGGGCCTGACCATGGAAAGCCCGCTCAAGAGGACATAAGCGCCCGCTCGGCTCGACTCACCGGAGATAATCCAAACGTTCTTGGCGCCTGCGATAGGGGCCGCCAGTCTGGCGACTCGCCCATCAACGAGTGCGTCGGCTGCGCCCATCGCCGCCTCGATGATCGCCTGGCGGGACATCCTCGATGGGCTGCCCTGTCTGACGCGGTCGCTCGGCCGCGAGAGCTGACGGATCAGCCCTTTCCGGACCCACTCCTGCAGATCGGAGTAGCCCGCAAACCCGAGCTTTGTCGCGAATCGAACGACCGATGGCCGGCTCGCCTTCACCCGGCCGGCGATATCGCTGACAGAACCAAAGGCAATCAGTGTCGGGTCCTCGGCGACCAGCATCGCGATTTTGCGATCGGTGGGCGTTAGGGTGCCGCTGACATCCGAGACCAGATCCTGGATGGAATACGATCGAGCAAAATGGTCAGATCGTTGCGAAGTCATGCCGAGAGTGTACACTCTGTTACAGATTCGCCAATCGATTCATTCTGTGGAGCACCCAAATGCCTTTGAAGCACACCCCTACGGACAGGGAGCAAGCATTTCTCGATTCCGTCGAAGACGCCCGATACGAGCGTGAGATCATCAATGGCCTGGCGCCCTTCCTCAACGAGAAAGCGCCCGAGGACATGATGAACTTCTACAGCTCAGACGAGGTCGTCCAGCTGCGTGTGCTCAAGGGAACCGACCGCGACGTCGAGACCCGCATGCCGGTGAAAATCACCAGGCACTACTACGAACTCGCCCGCAACAGCAAGCCCATGCAGCGGCTCGTCAAGGCAAGCCCGGACGAAACCAAGGACCTTCAGGGCTCGGAAGACCCCGGCAACCAGATGGACTACAGCCCGGTCGAAGGCCTGCTCCACAAGTACGAGATGGGCCTGATGTACGTCGTCTCGACCTGCTCGGCCCACTGCCGATTCTGCTACCGAGAGGAACTGATCGCCCGCAAGGAGATCGCACGCCAGGACGGCACGGTCGCCAAGAAGGGCCTGGCCAAGATTCCCGAGATCGTCGCCTACATCAAGAAGCACAACCGGGAAGTCGCTGCCAACGGCGGGAGACACCCTGAAACCGGACGCGAGAAGCTCCGCGAGATCCTGCTCTCCGGCGGCGACCCGATGGTCCTCAACAACTCCAAACTCGCTGCATGGTTCGGCGCGCTGGCAGAAGCGGGCATCGAATCGATCCGTATCGGCACCAAGGAAATGGCGTTCTACCCGCAGCGGTTCGACAAGACATTCCTCGACATGCTCGACAGGTTCCACGAGACCTACCCCAAGGTGGGCATGCACTTCATGCTCCACTTCGAGCACCCCGATGAGATCCTCGCCAAAGACGATGAGGGCAACTACATCCGAGACGAATTCGGCATGTTCCAGTGGGTGCCCGCCACCGGCGAAGCCATGCGCAACCTCGTCTCGCGCGGCTGGCTCACCGTCGAGAACCAGACGCCCATCATCAAGGACATCAACGACGACTCGGATGCCCTCCGCATCATGCAGCGGGAGATCAAACGCGTCGGCGCTGAGAACCACTACTTCTTCTGCGGCCGGGACATCGTCGCCTACAAAGCCTTCAACGTCCCGATCGAGAAGGCCTGGCAGATCATGAACGATTCGCAGAAGGGTCTCTCGGGCGTCGAGAAGCACGCACGCCTGTCCATCACACACTACAAGGGCAAAACCGAGGTCGCGGCTGTCACCAACAAGCCCATCCCGGGCCTGCCCGGCGCTGAGAACGGCGTGGTGATCTTCAAGCTCTTGCGCAACGCGGCAGACGCCCCCGAAGTCG
>CAXBOF010000611.1:0-1905 GCA_963977205.1 uncultured Phycisphaera sp.
CGAGGTCGGCGCCCTCGCCCAGACCCGCACCTCCTCCCGCCTCGCCCATTTCGAGCTCGACGAGACCGTCCGCGTCACACTCGATCTCGAAGAATCGCTCTACGAGACCCAGATCGTCGTCGTCGCTGTCCCCACCCAGCACATCCGCGAGGTCGTCGGCCGCGTCCGCGACGCTGTCCCCGCCAGCGCCGGCTTCGTCAGCGTCGCCAAAGGCGTCGAGATCGACACCCTCCTCCGCCCCACCCAGATCATCGCCGATGTCCTCGATGACGACCCCGATCAGGCCTCCCGCCCGCTCGGGTGCCTCTCGGGCCCCACCATCGCTACTGAACTGGCCGCCTGCCTCCCGGCGACCATGGTCGCCTCGACCGACCCCGCCACCGACGACGGCTCGTTCGCAAGCGCCCTCCAACGCCTCTTCAACACAAGCTGGCTCCGCGTCTACACCAACGATGACCTGCTCGGCGTCGAACTCGCGGGCGCGACCAAGAACGTCATCGCCATCGCCGCCGGCATCCTCGACGGGCTCCAGGCCGGCGCCAACGCCAAATCCGCACTCCTGGCCCGAGGACTCGCCGAGATCGCACGCCTCGGTGTCGCCATGGGCGCCAACCGTGACACGTTCTTCGGCGTCGCGGGCGTGGGCGATCTGGCAACCACCTGCTTCAGCCCCGAAGGACGCAACCGCTCCTGCGGCGAGGCGCTCGGCAAAGGCGAACCCCTCGACGCCTACCTCAAACGCACACCCTTCGTCGTCGAGGGCGTGGCCACCTCCAAAGCCGTCGTCGCGCTGGCCAAAAAATTCCGCGTTGAGATGCCCATCACCCAGTCCGTCCACTCCGTCCTTTTCGACCGTGTCGATCCACTGGACGCCATCACGAACCTCATGAGCCGCGAACTCAAATCCGAACAGATCGGCTGATGACCACCCGGCGTTGCGACACCCGGATGACCAATCAGCATTTTCCCCGACTCTTCTCATTCTGACAGCCTTCTCCGCTGCGCAGCCCACACCCGCTTGTACACTGGCAGCATCCAACCGCGTGGGTCGATGATCCATCAGGGGCGGACACGAAAGGCTGCACCATGACAACTCGGCTGTTCTTCACCAAAGCACTCGGTCTGGGCGTCGTGGTCACCGCACTCGTCTCCAGCCACGTCTACGCCGAAGACTCGGTCACCAATCTCTCGCTCGAGATCAGTGCCCTCGTGCTCCTAATGGTCGCAGCGATGGGAAGACTCTGGTCCGCCGCCTTCATCACAGGCAAGAAGAGCAAGGTCCTCGTCACCGACGGCCCCTACTCCATCATGCGCAACCCGCTCTACTTCTTCAGTTTCCTCGGCTTCATCGGCGCGGGCCTCGCCTTCGAGTCCTTCACGCTCGCCCTCCTGCTCGCCGGCATCTTCTTCCTCACTCACTGGCCCACGATCCTCAGCGAAGAACGCAAGCTCCGCGATCTCTTCGGCGAAGCCTTCGACGAGTACACGCGCCACGTGCCGCGGTTCGTGCCGCTCATGCGCAAACCCGCGCTGTGCGAATCCATGGCCGTCTCGCCGCGCATATTCACCAAGGCGATGCTCGAGTCCTCACTCGTGCTCTGCATCTTCGGCCTCGCGCACATCAACGAATGGGCCCACGTGCACCAGATCCTGCCCACGGTGCTGACGATCTACTAAAACGCAAGCATTCAACCGGCCGTGATACCATGCGCTCCCGACCAATCGGAAAGGAGCAAACCATGTCAGCCACCCTTACATACTTGGGCCACTCCGCCTTCCACATCACCGCCGGCGAGCACCGCGTCCTCATCGACCCCTTCCTCACGGGCAACACCTTGGCCGAGAAAGCCGGTATCAAGCCCGATGACTTCGACCCCACACACATCCTCCTGACCCACGGCCACG
>CAXBOF010000612.1:0-1899 GCA_963977205.1 uncultured Phycisphaera sp.
CCCCGCGCCGTCGGAGAGCGAGCCGAAGGCGACGTAGGTGACGCCCACCCAGGCGAGCACCACGCAGATGCCGGGCGTGAGCGCGATGCGGCGAGCGCAGAACAGCCTTATTGCGACAAAGGCAAAGATCGAGCCGAGCCCGCAGCCGTAGGAAGCGGCTTCGAGCAACTGGATCGGTGCAGCGGGCACGAAGACCTGCACGTTGTTGCGCATCTCTTCGGACGCCGAGCCCGAGACGTGCTCGTGGCCCACGCGGGAGCCCACCGTCTGCGCCCAGAGCCAGAGCGGCAGGAACGAGCCGATCACCAGCGGCAGGAGCTGCGCCCGCCAGATGGACTGCGCGATGGAGACTGCGCGCTCACGCGTCAGGCCGAGCGCGACGGTGAGCAGCCAGGCGACGCCGAGTGCGCCCAGGATGAGACCGACGCTGTCGCGGAAATCGCGCACACGCGTGAAGCCGAGGGCAATGACAATCAATGCGCCAATGACAGGCACGAGTAACAGGGCGGTGCGCCTTGGGTTTGTGTGCCGCGTGGCGAGCCAGCCCAGCACGCCGCCGAACGTGGGACAGAGGATGGCTAGGATCGCCGGCGGGCCTTTGACGAGTGAGGCACCCGCGGCCATGAGAGCGGCGATGAACGCCAGACCGACGCGGAGCTTCCAGCCAGTCGTCGTGCGCCAACTTTCGACGCACGCCCAGACCGCGCCGATGACAAACGGCGTGGCGGCAATGTCGATCGAACCCGTGCGCGACATGCGGACATGCAGCAGCCCCGTCGCCAGAAAGAGCCCCGCCCACCACGCGGCATGGCTGGCGCGGCGGAGAGTCCAGCCCAGAGGCCCCGCTAGCAGCGAACGTGCCGCCAGGTAGGTCATCAGGACGCCCAGAAGGCCGAAGAACCCAACCACAAACCGCAGGTGCCCGAGGTTGACAGTTTGACCTGTCAGCTCGGCGACCGCGATCGTGCACCAGTACACGAGCGGGGGCTTGGCGAGATAGGTCTGGCCGTGGATCGTGGGGACGATCCAGTCGGCGCGTTGCTGCATCTCAAGCGAGGCGAGCAGGCGGATGGATTCCTGCCAGTTGGCGGCTCCGAATGTGGTCAGGCCCGTGAAATTGATGACCGCGCAGAGAATTGTCAGCAGCGTCAGATCCCAGAGGATCGGGCGCGGCGTGTCGCTGGCAGAGAGGAAATCAGTCTGCATCGTGCCTCGGAATCGTGGCCCGGATGAGGGCCTTGAACTGAAGCCTTTGATTTACGCGTCGTCGAGAACTTCAACGGCTTCGAAGTTCTTGCCTTCGAGCATTTCCAGCGAAGCCCCGCCGCCGGTGGAGACGTGGCTGACCTTGTCTGCCAGGCCGAACTTTTCGATGGCAGCGGCGCTATCGCCGCCGCCGACGATGGTGGTTGCGCCCTTCTCGGTCGCTTCGACGAGGGCCTTTGCAACCTGCTCGGTGCCGATGCGGAAGGGGCGCCACTCGAACACGCCCATTGGGCCGTTCCAGACGACGGTTTTGGCGTTGCGGATGACGCGTGCGAATTCGCCCTGTGTTTCCGGGCCGATATCGAGGCCCATGAAGCCGTCCTTGATGTGTTCGCCGAAGACCTCGATGTCGCCCCCTCCGTCTTCATCGAATGCTTTGCCGCAGACGTGGTCCTTGGGGAGGAACAGCTCGGCGTCGAGTTTGGCGGCCAGATCGATGCCCCGCTTGGCGTCGTCGAGTCGGTCTTCTTCGACGCGCGAGTCGCCGACGTCCTTGCCCTGGGCCTTGAGGAACGTGTAAGCCATCGCACCGCCGACGATGATCGTGTCGGCCTTGGGCAGCAGGTGCTCGATGGCGGCCATCTTGTCGGAGACCTTGGCGCCGCCGAGCACGATGACGAAGGGCTTGGCGGG
>CAXBOF010000613.1:0-1897 GCA_963977205.1 uncultured Phycisphaera sp.
TTCGCCTGATAATCCGCGTCGCTCATCTTCCCCTTCTTGAACTGCCACTGCGTCCGGAACAACGCCACCGGATTGATAAACGGATAGATCTGGTCAAGATCGATATCAGACACGATGCGTGTGCCCCAGAACGGCGCATCCGGGACCTCGACATCCCGTGCCACCTCGCTCCGCTCGGCGACCGCCACACCCGCCTCCTTGGTCGACGCGAACGTGTCCTGCGCATCGGCCTGCCGCGCCCGCGAGCTCGCCACCGTCGCCTCGGCCTCGCTCCGCTTCATCAGCCGAGCTTCCACCTCCGAGTCGATCTCACCCAGCGTGCCCGCCTCGAACCGGTCCATGACGTGCAGACCCTCGAACGCGTCCTTGCCGTAGTACAGCTTGCCACCGTACACGCTCCGCAGATGACTCTCCGCGTAATGCCGCGTCAAAGCCGCGCCGCCTAGCAGCACCGGCACCGTCACGCCCCGCTCGTTCATCTCACGCAGGTTGTCCTCCATCACGTTCACACTCTTGACCAGCAAGCCCGAAAGCCCGATCGCATCCGCCTTCGTCGATTCCAGCGCCTTGAGAATGTCCGCGATCGGCTGCTTGATCCCAAGATTGTGCACCGTAAACCCGTTGTTCGACAGGATGATGTCCACCAGGTTCTTACCGATGTCGTGCACATCACCCTTGACCGTCGCCAAAACGATCGTGCCGCGCGTCTGACCCTCGACACGCTCCATGAGCGGCTCAAGTTTCGACACCGCAAGCTTCATCACCTCGGCCGACTGCAACACGAACGGCAACTGCATCTGGCCCGAGCCAAACAGCACGCCCACCGTCTTCATCCCATCAAGCAGATGATCGTTGATGATCTCCAGCGGCTGATACCTCTGCAGCGCCTCATCGAGGCACTCGCCCAGCCCCTCTTTCTGACCATCAACGATGTGCTCTCGCAGCCGCTCCTCGAGCGTCAGGTTCTTCGCGACCTTCTTGGCACCTTCGATCGAGTCCACATCCATGAACAGATCGATGTACGCGTTCAGCGGGTCGTGCCCCTCCGAGCGGCGGTCATAGATCAGATCCAATGCCGCATCCCGCTGCGCCTCATCGATCTTGTTCAGCGGCAAGATCTTCGAGGCATGCACGATCGCGCTCGTCAGCCCAGCCTCGGTCAGCTCGTGCAGGAACACCGAGTTGAGCACCACCCGCGCCGCCGGCTTGAGACCGAACGAAACATTCGAAAGCCCGCACGTGATCTGCACCGTGGGGTACGCCTTGGCGATCCGCTTGATGCCCTCGATCAGCTCCAGCGCCGAGCGCCGATCCGAATCCAAACCCGTCGAGATCGGCAGCACCAACGGGTCAATAAACAGATCCTCGACCGCAAGCCCGTGCTTGATCGTCGCCCGCTCGATGCCCCGCGTCGCGATCGAGAGCTTGCGCTCGGCCGTCCGCGCCATCGATTCCTCGGGGTCCTCATCGATCGTCCCGATGACCACCGTCGCGCCGAACCGCCGCGCCAGTTCGCAGATCTCGTCGAACTTCTCGTCGCCCTCCTCGAAGTTCGCCGAGTTGATCACGCACCGACCCGGCGCGTGCTTGAGTCCCGCCTCGAACGTCACGACCTGTGTCGAGTCGAGCATCAGCGGCGCATCGACCTGCCGCACCAGCCGCTTGACCGCCTCGCTCATATCGCCGGCGTTGTCCCGACCAGTCGCGTCCACGTTCAGATCCAGAACATGCGAGCCGTCCCGCATCTGCTCACGCCCGAGCGCCACGATCCCGTCCCAGTCGCCCTCCTCGAGCAGCCGCTTGAACTTTCGGCTGCCCGACGCGTTGCACCGCTCGCCCACGATCAGAATCGAGTTGTCCTGCCGAAACTCCGTCGGCCCATAAAGCGACGTCGCCG
>CAXBOF010000614.1:0-1895 GCA_963977205.1 uncultured Phycisphaera sp.
GAGCCGACCGCGACGCCGTTGTTGTTGATATCCCAGGCGCGGCCGACGCTCTCACCAGACGGCAGGGGCAGCTGACTGGCGGTCGAGCCGTTCCAGATGACGGGCAGTGCGCCCGAGCCGAAGAAGGTGGAGGCCGCGGTGCCGACAGCCTGTCCGATGTCGTTGGCGCCGTTGGCTTGGTTGAACGGGCGGCCGATGAGGTTATCCAGGGCGACGATGCCGCCCGACTGGGTCCATGTGAAGCCCGCGTTCGAGACGCCAAGCGACTTCCCGACCGCCACGCCGCCGGGCGAGATGCCCAGGCCCTGGCTGAAGGCGTCACCCGGATCGACAACGCCCAGGTCGATGATCATGTACTCGGGCTGGGCCGCAGCCCCCACCGCTGTGAGCGTGCCCGCAACCGCTGCAATGATCTGTACTTTCAACATTTTGTCCTGCTCCATTTTTGAGCTCGAAGCTCCGTCGTCTCGCCCATTGCGAGGCCGATGTGTTCTTCCTTGAATCCGATCATCCACGAGAGCAGCCCCCGATACAAGCAAATTTTGTAAATATTTACAGATTCTCGTTCTCACACGGCTTTGGGCGCGGTACTCTGGGTTCCATGGCCTCAAACAATGTCCTGACACTCGAAGCCGAGCGAGAACGCATCAGTCTCGATCTCGCCCAGTCGCTGACGGCGGTCGTGGACGCGGTTTCTGAGCGTCCGGTCAATGTCTCGGCCCTGGGACGCAAGCTCGGGCTTAATCGTGTCACGATCAGCAAGCTGCTGTCGGGCATCAACTCATCTTCATCCGACGAACTGCTGGCGGTGATCCCCGGCCCCGAATCGCTCCGGGCCGCGGTGTCGGCCGCCGAGCATCACTTCAACGATGCTGCCCTTTCCGCGTCCGCCTTCGCCTCGATCGATGCGTTCGCGGCCATGATCCGGGATCAGTACGGCACACGGGCCGCTCTCGTGGCCGCCCTCGGCAAGGACTCGCCCCGACTCAGCGAACGCGTCGCTAGCAACAGCCGAGCCGATGTCTTCAACGGCATGCGCCGTATCGTCGGCGTCGAGGCGAACGTCTGGGTCAACGCGATGTTCTTCCTGCCAAGCGCGCAGGACACCTCCGTCATCGAAACCACCACGCTCCACGGCGCGCTGGGCATCCGGCGGTTACGTCCCGACACACCCTTCTACTTTGTCTTCGGTTCGCCCTTCGTCGAGCCCGGGCGCGATGGCAGCAACCTCACCGCCAGCCCGCTCCAGCTCCAGGAGTTCTACGCCAACGAGCCAGCTGTCCTCGAATCCACCAGCCTCGGGCAGCAACTGAGTCACCGCCTCGTGCACGACAAGCTCGGCAAGGACGCGGTCGTGGACATGCTCGTTGTCAGCCACGACACCAAGGGCTCCAAACGCTACGCCGACGAGAACTCGCCCCTACGCGGCATGTCGCTCGTGATGGACCTGCCCGCGCGGTCGCTCGTCTTCGATGTCATCGTGCACGAGAGCCTCTTTCCCGGCAGCGACGCCGAGCTCTTTGTCTTCAAGCCCAGCGCCCGCGGCCCATCCAACCCGAACGACCCCAGCTCGAAACGCGACCGCATCCCCGTCACCGAGACCGTCCAGCGCGCAGCCGACGGCATCGAGGCCTTCGATGTGCCAGATGTCCCCCGCTACGCCGAGATGATCGCCCGGGTCTGCGACACCGCGGGCTACTCGATCGACGAGTTCCGCACCTACCGCCTCTCGATGCCGTACCCGCTGACCGGGTTCCAGTACACGATGGCCTTCCGGGCACCCATGCCGCCCGAGCAAGCCAAGCCGTAACCCGCTCTCGTCTTTTGCGAAATCAAGAGTACAGTTCTGCTGTGCTAGGACAGGCTCCATCCCGCGCTGACCGATCGACCCCGTT
>CAXBOF010000615.1:0-1893 GCA_963977205.1 uncultured Phycisphaera sp.
GGGGGGGGGGGGGGGGGGCCCTCTCTACCCCATCCTCCGAAACAAACCAATCCCGTAATTCATCGGCGACAGATAGATCTCCACGGATTCGTACAAACCCGCCGCGAAGCTGTTGATGTGTTCCAGCAGGTGACGCCCCCCCACGTGCCCGCCGCAGCGCTCGGGGATCGTGTCGTGCACGATCACGTACCCGCCGGTGGCGAGCACGGGCTCGAGCGCGATCAAATCCTTCCGCAAACCCTCGGCCGAGTGATCCCCATCGAGCAGCGCCAATTGCACACCCCCCGTCTGGCGCAGCTGGGGGCGAATCCTGGGCAAGACCTCCCAGCTGATCCCCTTCTCCAGATGCACCCGGTGCGTCAATCCTGCCTCGTCGATGTGCGACTGCACAAGCTCCTGCCGATCGCCCCCCACGCTCGCCTTGCGCCACTGCGTCTCGGGCAATGGATCGAACGTATCGATCGAAACCAGCGCGCCCGTGCGCTCGGCCTCATCGCCCGACTGCGCGTACGCGTCGCCGATCTCTTCCAGAGCCGCTGCCATCCAGATCGTGCTCACGCCGATGAACGAGCCGACCTCGATCACGGTTCTGGGCCTGATGTTCCTCACGAGCGAAAAGAGCAACAATCCCGTCTCCGGGCTCATCGCTGCCGGGAATGCCGCGGGCAGGCCGTACAAACGCTCGAGCGTCCTGAGCCACGCCGCGTCCGAACCCGAGAGCCACCCGGGCCAGTCCCACTTTTCCGGGTGATGCGCCTCGCCCACCGGCCCCGGAAAGAAGCCCGGCTTATCGCGCGGGATCCACACCTTCTCCAAAGGCCGATCCGGGCTCACCGGCCCGAACGCATCGAAGGGATCAGATTCGGAGTGCGCGCGCGTCATCGCCATCAGCCTAGCGCATCTCGGGCTCTTGCGCGAGCGGGTTGTCTTTGGGAGCCGGATTCGGGTGATCGAGAATCTGGCGCCGAAGCAGCGCGATCACATCCCCGCGCCGATCAACGCCCGAACCCCGCACAGCCGCGCGCACGCAGGCGAATACCTGCCAGAATCCCGGCCCATGCCCCACACCCGTCGGCTCGAAGCCGAGCGCGCCGAGCATGCGCGCCAGCTCGCGCGGGCGGTCGCCGCCGGAGAGTCGCACGCCGCCGACATCGAGCATGACGAAAGCGCCCTCGGAATCGATGACCACGTTGGATGGCTTGGCATCGCGATTGAAGAGACCGGCATGCGCCAATCGCCCGACATGCTCGCCCGCCCGGCGAGCCAATTCCGACCTTGCGCGCTCATCGGCAGCAGCCCACGCCGAGAGCAGCGTCTGGCCCTCGGCCCAATCCGTGACAAGCACCTCGGCCCAGCCGGTGTCCGTGCGCACGAGCCCGAGCACTCGCACCTTTGGTGTTTGGAACCCACGGGCTGTCAGCACCGCAGCCCCGAGCACCGATCGGCCAAGATCCGTCGACCCGAACCTGAACCGCATCCGATCGCCGACGCCCGAGAGAGGCCGCGATTTGACCGCGAAACTTTCGCCCTCTGTCTCGGCCTGCCAGACCTCACGCCCGCGATCGTCACGTTTGTGCAGCGAGCCCTCGGTCCAGAACATCGAGGCCAGACGGCTCTCCCAGAGCCCCCGAGCCTCGCCCGAGCCGAGATGCCAGATGCGCACGTTGCGGTCCACACCCCAGCCTAGCTCCACTCGGGTTGGCGCACACGCTCGAGCTGTCCTCTACCATTTGCGCGATGCGTCTGTCCGTTTCCATCGTCTGCAAGAACTCGGCCGACACGATCGGGCGGACGCTGGACTCGGTCCGGGGCCTGGCCGACGAGATCGTCGCTGTAGATTCCGGCTCGACCGACGCCACCATCGACATGCTCCACGCAGCAGGCGCGCGGGTG
>CAXBOF010000616.1:0-1890 GCA_963977205.1 uncultured Phycisphaera sp.
AAGGAATACTCAAGGAAGCCGAGGCTGTCATATGCCCGCCACATCAGACCCTGCGTGATGCCCGCGGTGTAGATCGAGATCACGTAGAGCAATATTCCGATCGTGCCGATCCAGAAGTGAAGCGAAGCCATTTTCTCCGAGTGCAGCTTGCCCGTCTGGAAGAGCCTGGGCGCCAGCCAGTACAACATCCCGAACGTCATGAACGAGTTCCAACCCAGCGTCCCTGAGTGCACGTGCGCGATCGTCCAGTCCGTGTAATGGCTGAGCGCATTGACCGTCTTCACCGAGAGCAGCGGCCCCTCGAAAGTCGACATGCCATAGAAAGTAATGCCCACAACAAAGAACTTCAGAACCGGATCGGTCGCCACCTTGTGCCACGCCCCGCGGAGCGTGAGCAAGCCGTTGATCATCCCGCCCCACGACGGCATCCAGAGCATCAAACTAAATACCATGCCCAATGTCGAGGCCCACTGCGGCAACGCCGTGTAGTGCAGATGGTGAGGCCCGGCCCAGATGTAGATAAACACCAGACTCCAGAAGTGGATGATCGAGAGCTTGTAGCTGAACACCGGCCGGTTGGCCGCCTTGGGCAGGAAGTAATACATGAGACCCAGGAATGGCGTGGTCAGGAAGAACGCCACTGCGTTGTGCCCGTACCACCACTGCATGAACGCGTCCTGCACACCCGCGTAGAGCGGATAGCTCTTCATGATCGTCTCGGCCGAGCCGAACTCGCCCGTCTGCAGGAACTGAACCACGCCCACGGGGACCCATAGATTGTTGAAGACGTGCAGGATCGTCACCGCGACAAGACTGGCGATGTAGAACCAGAGCGCCACGTACATGTGCCGCTCACGCCGCTTGACCAGCGTCATCATAAAGTTCGTCCCGAAGAACCCCACCCAAACGACCGCGATCGCGATGTCGATGGGCCACTCGAGCTCGGCGTACTCCTTGCTCTGCGTGATGCCCAAGGGCAGCGTGATCGCCGCCGAGACGATGATCAGCTGCCACCCCCAGAAGTGCAGCTTGCTGAGCGTGTCCGACCACATCCGCGCCTTGCACAGACGCTGGGTCGAGTAATAGACCGCCGTGAAGATCGCGTTGCCTGCGAACGCAAAGATCGCCGCGTTCGTGTGCAGCGGCCTGAGCCTGCCGAAGGCCACCTGCGGGATGACGTTCGCCTGCGGGAACGCGAGTTGAACCGCAAGAATGACGCCCACCAGGAACGCCACGATGCCCCAGATCAGCGTCGCCCAGAAGAACTTCCGCACGATCGCATCGTCGTACGAGAAGCTCTCGAGCTGAGAGGCCGACTGCGAACCCTTAAACTCGAAACCCATCAGATCGACTCCCCGCCCTGGCCCGAAGTGCCCGCTTCATTTCCGAGATATCGGACTCGACGCCCCTTTGATCGACTGTATCGCACCACTGGGGCAACCTTTCATCGAATAATAGATATACATATGCTCTTCTATATCTTCTCGTCAAGGATTCAGGACAACTTTGGTCCAAATTGATCCGAGGGACCAATCAGGCGATACTCCGCACAAGGCAACCAGGAGCCAAAGTGTTTTCAAGAACGACCGAATACGCGCTCAGAGCCACCGTGCTGCTCTCGCAGAGCCACGGCCGGGCCACAGCCACAGACATCGCCGAGAAAACCCGCGTCCCCGTCCGCTACATGTCCAAGGTGCTCCAGACCCTCTCTGAGGCCGGCATCATCGAATCCCAGCGCGGCCCAACCGGCGGCTTCTGGCTCGCGCGCCCCGCCAACGAGATCTCTCTCCTGGACATCGTCGACTGCTTCGAGCCCATCAAGCGCATCACCAAGTGCCCGATCGATCTGCCCGAGCACGAGGACCAGCTCTGCCCACTGCACATCGAACT
>CAXBOF010000617.1:0-1888 GCA_963977205.1 uncultured Phycisphaera sp.
CGCCGGGTACTCCTCGTCGCCGCGCGTAATCACCCGCGCCCCGATCTGCTCAGCCTTCTGGATCTCCTTGCCCGCCCGATCCAACGCCTTGCCCCGATGCTTGACGATCCCCGCGCTCACACCGGATCCGATGCCCTCTGCCGATTCCAGCTCACGCTGCGAGGCCGCGAAAATGGCTTTGGCAGACCCAAGTTGATCCAGCAGTCGCCGCGCACGGATCGGCCCCAATCCGGGTGTGAGTGACAAAGCAACCAGTTCAAGGGTGTCCACTGCAATGTTCGGCATGCGGTCAGTATAGCAAACACCGACTTCCCGGTGTCCGGTCGATCCGAGCCGTCAGTTGGGTTGTATCGTGATCGGACCGAATCACAGAAGCCCGGCCGCTCGCCTACCCAGCAGCCGACGCAGGAGCCTTGATTGAGCGACCAGCCCAAGACATATGCGAATCCCTCCAAGCACGGCAGCGTGCTCAGGCTCGCATTGTGTCTCTTCGCCGGCGCCCTGCTCGCCTCCGCCCTGCTCGTTGCCTGGTCCTGCCGAACCACCCGCTCGGGCGTGGTGCCGCTCACCGGCTCGGCATCGGGCCTGGACATCTCCAGCGCCGAGGGTGCCGGCTCACGTCCCGAACCCATGATGCGCGTCCGCATCGCCCGCCAGATCGAATCGGCCCAGCTCGAAGGCCGCGGCCCTTGGCTCATCGCAGTCGAGGGTGCCCGCACCGGCGAACTCCTCACAGGCCCCGTTACCATTTCCAGTTCCGCCGGCGGCATCCGCGTCGCAGACGCCCAAGGCCGCGTCCGGGGCTTCGGCCCGGGCACACCCGTTTACGCCGGGCCTGTCCTCCGCAGGGACGACTCCACCGGGCAGGAGATCGTCAACATCGGGGGCATCCGCTACCCGGGCACGCTCCGCGCCCTGCCGCTGGAAGACGACCTCAATGCCTTCGATATCGTCAACGTCGTCGAAGTTGAGCGTTACATCCCCGGCGTGATCAGCAAAGAGATCTTCCCGCACTGGGACGAAACAACCTTTATGGTCCAGGCTGTCGCAGCACGGACCTATGCGTTGCAACGCCGCGAATCGGCGCGCAAAGCCGGCAGGGCCTACGACGTCGACGACTCGACCGTCGATCAAGTCTACGGCGGGCTGACCGGTCAACGCGTCGCGCTCCGCGCCACAGACGCGACCCGGGGCGTCGTCATGACCGCTAGCAGCAAGCTCGGCGAGGCGTACTACTCCGCGGTCTGTGGCGGCAAGCCCGCGCTGGCCGAGGAAATCTGGCCTAAAGACACCGCCATCGCAAGCGTGCAAAAAGTCAGCTTCACACCGCCAGCCGGTCAGGCGAATACGGGGCTCTCGCGGGGGCTCTCACGCCAGATCTTCTGCCAGAGCGCCCAGTGGTACGAGTGGGAAATCGCCCGCCGAAACGATGAACTCACCAAGCGACTGCAGGCCTGGGGCAAGAACCGCAAGCACGACCTGTCCAAGATCGGCCCCGTGCGCAGCGTCGAAATCGTCCAGCGCACCCAGACCGGGCGATCCATGCTCGTCAAAGTGACGGATACAAAGGGCGAGTCGGTCGTGCTCAGTGCAGAGCAGCTGCGCACAGCCGCCAACTACCCGGTTGACGGCCTGCGCGATCTCACCAGCGTCGCCCGCGTGCACAGCAACGACTTCGAAGTCCGCGTGGGCACAAGCGTCACCGTCTTCAAAGGCTCGGGTCACGGCCACGGCGTAGGCATGTGCCAGAACTGCGCCCAGGGCATGTCCGAGAACGGCAACGACTGGCAGAGCATCCTCCGCACCTTCTACCCGCAGCTCGAGATCACACGCATCTACTAGAACGCCAAGTTGATCATCTTCTGTTCCCCGGTGGGACGGGCTTCCA
>CAXBOF010000618.1:0-1881 GCA_963977205.1 uncultured Phycisphaera sp.
GAGTTTGGCGACCAATTCTGAGAGCTCGCTGATCCGGGTCAGGACCGATTCCGAGACCGCCGACGCGCTGGCAGAGGCCTGCTCGGCGGCCCGGGCTGCTGCCGCGGCGGCCTCGGGCGAAAGCTGCGGCTGGAGCGTCTCGGATTTCACGCCCGAGTGCGGTGTTTCCTGCGTGAAGCCGATCCACGCGATCGAGACGCGTTGGCTCTCGTCGATGCCGAGCTTGATCTTGGGGGGCTCTTCCTCCTTGTCGGGAGCGAGCAGCAGGCGGGCGAGGCGCGAATCGGGGTCGGCCAGAGCGAAGAGGCCAAGAGCGTGGATGAGCAGGCTCACCAGCACGCAACTTAAGAGCACCCAGCGTCCCGTTCGACTCGGCTGCATGTGAAAACGGTAGCATGTCCGTGTGAACGCTGGATGAGGGCAAGCCGATGAGTACACGCGGGCCGGTTGGGTTGATTGTTGCGATCATCGTCGTGGTTGCGGTGGCGGTTCTGGGCTGGGCATTGGTGCCCCAGAGCAAGTCGCCGACCGACAAGCCCTCGCCGAGTCGTTCGAGTGCTCAGGCCGAGCAAGCCGACGCTCAAACCGAGGAAGCTAAGTCCCCTGCCGTCGAGGCTGTTTCGACTGAGGCCGGTCGTGAGGCGTTCGAGCCGGGCCGGCTGCTGGTGGGCGATCCGGCGCCGGCGCTCTCGATCAAAAGGTGGTATCTGGGCGAGCCGCGTGAGCAATTGACACCGGGGCATGTGCACGTGGTCGATCTGTGGGCGACGTGGTGCGGGCCTTGCGTGCGGGCGATGCCCGAGCTGACCGCGTTGCAGGCCGAGTACCGCGACAAGGGTGTGCGTGTGCTGGGTGTGAGCATTGACGAGGCGCGCAACGCCGAGGAGCAGGTCGAGCGGTTCATCGAGAACCGCAGCGACACGATCGGCTTTGACATCGCGCTCGACGACGGTCGCACGGTGCAGGACTGGCTGACGGCTGCGGGGCGTTCGAGCATCCCGTCGAGCTATGTCGTCGACCAGAAGGGCACCATCGCGTGGATCGGGCATCCGCAGGCGACGGACCCGGCTTCGGGCGAGCCCGTGATGCTGACGGTGATCGAGAGCCTGCTTGACGGGACGTACGACCTTGAGGGTGCGACGGCTGAGGCGCGCAAGGAGATCCTGAAAGAGCGTGAGCAGGCGCAGGCGGCTAAGCGCGTAACCGGACTCATGGACGAGATGGGCCGGGCGTGGTCCTCGGGTGATCGCCAGAAAACGATGGAGATCATCGACCGCATCATCGCGCTCGATCCCGTTTCGGGCGCTGAGCTTGCGGTGCGCAAGGCCGAGATACTGCTCTACGAACTCGGGCAGGGCGAGGACGCGGCTGCGTTTGTTTCAGAGATGATCCAAGGGCCGTACGCAGAGGATTCGGAGACGCTTTTGCGGTTCTCGACGATGATGTCGGGCGAAGTGGACCCGGGTCCCGAGGGCCGACAAGCGGCGGTGGAAGCTGCCAGCCTTGCAGTTGAGATCATCGGCGACGAGCCCAACGCGCTGGCGCAGCTGGGTCACGCGCAGTTTGTCGCTGGCGATGTGCAGGACGCGATCGACACGATGATCCGGGCGCGCGATCTCTGCTCGGAGGACAGCGGCATGTACGGGGTTCTTGATGATCTCGTCGGTGAGTACCAGCGATCAAACGATTGAGCAACGGCTCGGGTGCCACGGCTTGTTCTTAAGTCGTGCTTGTGCGCTCAAGCAACATTCGGGCACGGCTTGCCGAGGACGGACAAGCCGTGGCACCCTTGTCGAGCGATCACTCTGATTCTGAACCGACACCGATTTCGCCCTCGCGGCCGAGAATGCTGAAGCTCTCGATGCCCGCGGCCCGGAGCTG
>CAXBOF010000619.1:0-1881 GCA_963977205.1 uncultured Phycisphaera sp.
TCAAAACCAAAGGACCGTCTCCCCGAAAATTGGCCTGCAAAGTTGGTTACGTCCAGCGCTTACGCCAGTGGGGCCGAACAAAGATTACGGGCAGTTTCGCGACCAGCTCGATGCGGTGGACCGACTTTTGCGAGGAAGCCACCTCGAATCGATGGCGTTGGACTTCGCCCGGGAGGGTTTCGAGTCGACTGATGTCGGTCAGTTGCGCGTCCGTCTGGAGTTCGGGCTCAAGGCACTGCGAGTAGAGGTGCTGCGTATGCTGTTGGGAAACATGTCTTTCCGGCAACTTTCCCGCACCATTGCATCGAGCGACTTACTGGCCGATTTTTGCGGGGCGCGCACAATCGAGGGCATCAAAGGAGTATCCAAGAGCGTGTTGGAGCGGGCCTCGAAGTGCTTCACGGCCGAACAAGTCAGATGGATGGGGCAGGTGTTTATCGAGATGGTTGCCGAGACGGATCGGGCGGGCGAACTGGGTCTGGCCGAGGCGCAGCCGATGGAGACGTGCTTGGTGGACTCGACGTGTTTGCCGACCAATATCCACTTTCCGGTGGACTGGGTGCTCTTGGGAGATGTCAGCCGCACTCTGCTCAAGGCGATGACCCTAATCCGGCAGGCCGGGCTGCGTGTCCGGATGCCGGCGGAGCCGAAGATCTTCGCCAGACAGATGAACCGACTGTGTATCGAGATGACTCACACTCGACGGCGGACCAATGCCAAACGCGCACGCAAGCAGGTGCTGCGCAAGATGAAGCGACTGTTGCGCACCATCGGTGAGCACGCTCGGCGACATCGGGATCGATTGGAAAAAGCGTATTGCTCAACCCACTACTCCGCGCGGCAGGCCAGGCGCATCATCGAGCGAATCGACGCGATGTTGGCCCAGATGCCCACGGTGATCAAACAGGCCCACGAACGCATTATTGGCGAGCGCGCCGTGCCCAGCGCCGAGAAGATCCTCAGTGTGTATGAGCCCGATGTGCAGGTGTTGGTCAGAGGCAAGGCATCCGGCGAAGTGGAGTTCGGAAACACCACGATGATCAGTGAGAATGCGACCGGATTGATCACCGACTGGCAGATGTATCAACAGGCCGCCCCCGCTGAATGGCGTCAGTTGAGTGAAAGTCTTGAGCGCCAGAATCGGTTCGACGTGAGTATGCCGATCACTGCGACAGGCACCGACCGAGGCTTCTCGACCAAGCGGATGAGCAAAATCCTGGCCGATGCAGATATCTACGATGCGACCTGCCCGCGCGATCCCCAAGAGCTCAAGCACCGTATGGCAGACCCGAAGTTCGCTCACTTGCAGCGTCGTAGAGCTTCGACCGAGGCCCGCATTGCCATCCTCAAACAGCGTCAAAGCAAGCGGTTGCGTTCCAAAGGCTTTGCTCATCGCTACCTCGCGCTCGCCTGGAGCGTCCTCGGCCATAACCTCTGGCTAATCGCCAGACTGCTGTCTGATCAGCCTCCGCAGGCCCAAGCGGCCTGAGACGACGTCCCCAAAATCACGTAGTCACGATTGTCGACCGGAGCGCCGGAGATTTTGGTGTGGGCGTGCGTGGTAACCCGTCCGCACCAATTGACTACTTACGCCATTACTTTGCATTTAAAGAGGCAATACCCGGGCCTTTTTGCTGTATTAGCTCTCCGAGAAAAATCTACCCACGACCCTCTACTCGAAAATCGGGGTAAGTGGGACACGCTCCAGTTAGTCTTTCGTGTGCTTCGTGTGTTTCGTGGTTAACAAATCCCCCGGGCTGCGTGTCCACCATAGCTCAGCGAGCGGCGGTGGGACGGCTCAGTTCTCTCTGTGCCCTCATGTAAGAAAACAAACCAGTCCACTGCCGCCTAGCCACCGACCACAAACATAAAGCATTGACT
>CAXBOF010000620.1:0-1880 GCA_963977205.1 uncultured Phycisphaera sp.
CCTCGAGCAGCGCGTCCTTGCACGCGTGCGGGTTCACGCCGCCGGCGTTGCAGAGCATGTCGGGGATGACCTCGATGCCGCGCGAGGAAAGGACCGAGTCGGCCTCGGGTGTGGTCGGGGCGTTGGCGGCCTCAGCGACGACGCGGCAGCGGAGCTGGTGGGCGCGCTTCTCGTCGAGCATGCCTTCCAGAGCCGCGGGGATGAAGACGTCAACGGGCGTCTCCCAGAACTCATCGACGCTGATGACCTCGCAGCCCTTGCCGCTGTGACGCGACGAGCCGCCGGTGTTGGCCTTGTCCTCGAAGCCCTTGACGCCGCCGGTCTGCTTGACGTGCTCGGCCAGCGCGTGGACGTCGAGTCCCTCGTGGTTGCGGATGCAGCCCGTGTGGTCCTGGACAGTGGTGATGTTGGCGCCAAGATCGGCAAGGATCTTGCTGGCCCACGAGCCCACGTTGCCAAAGCCCTGGATGCTGACGCGCATGTCCTCGACGGGAATATTCAGATCGGGCAGCATCTCAAGAAGAACGTCGACGACGCCCTGACCCGTGGCCTTCTCGCGACCCAGGCTGCCACCGATCGAGATCGGCTTGCCCGTCACGACGGCGAAGGGGTTGGTGCTGCTGCGGCCTGCCATGGCGGCGTAGGTGTCGGCGATCCAGGCCATGATCTGGGCGTTGGTGCCCACGTCCGGCGCGGGGATGTCGTAGTCGGGGCCGATGTCGTTGGCGATGGCGGCCGTGAACCGGCGGGTCACGCGCTCAAGCTCGCCCGGGCTGAGCTCGCGCGGGTTGCACTTGACGCCGCCCTTGCCGCCGCCAAAGGGCACGCGGACGAGGGCGCACTTCATGGTCATCAGGAACGCCAGGCTCTTGACGTCATCCAGATGAACGTGCTCGTGGAAGCGGAGGCCGCCCTTGTATGGGCCGACAGCGTTGTTGTGCTGGACGCGGTAACCCTTGAAGAGCTTGTGGTGCCCGTCGTCCATGCGGACGGGGAAGTGGACCATGATCTCGTTCTTGGGCTGGGCGAGGATGATGCGGACGCGGTGACGGAGGTTGACGATCTCGGCCGCGTTGAGCATCGCCGCGACCGTCTGCGTGTAGATGTTGTTCACATCCTTGGGCAGTCCGACCTCATCGAAGATGGGGTCCCACTCGGTGCCGCCGGCGTCGCTGGCAGCTTCATTCACATCCGTCGCAGTCGTGCTCATTTGCAACATACTCCGGTGGAGGGGAGAGAGGTCCCCTCCAAAGCGCAAAAGTGCGGGTCGAGGCGGAATTGCCCCCACCCTCTCAAACCTCATATCGGCGTTCTGAACCCGTTTCAGATGCCCAGACTTGTACGCTAGCCCGGTCTGAGCGAACCCTCCACATCCGGGTCGCTTGCTTTGTATACAAATGCCCTCAGCCAGAGTCGCCGGGCCGAATTTCGCCCGATCTCTCTCCAAACGGGGTTGGTTTTGAGCCGATGAAGGTCTAATGTTGTCTCCCTCCCCGGGCCGCGAACCGGGGCATCTTGCGGTGCGTTGCCGCGGGATGGACGGGCCCGCATTCCTCCAACTGCCCCTGTGGGGCCGCTGGCCGATCCAAAGGCCTTGCGAAACGCCGTCGCCTGCGGGTGGTGCTCCGGGACGCGACCGGGTGCGCTACCAGGACTGGCGATCGGGAAAGGACACAGATTACGAATGGTTGACGAGACGCTGATCGCGTCGCTCGGTTTCGATGAAGCCGAGGCGGATGCACTTCTCAAAGGTGCGATGGGTGAAGAGGAGGGGATGGAGAGTCTGCTGAGCGACCAGCTCCAGGACCTCAAGCCCGGCAAACTGATCAAAGGCAAGATCATCGGCATGGCCGGCGATGACGTGGTCATCGAGGTCGGGC
>CAXBOF010000621.1:0-1874 GCA_963977205.1 uncultured Phycisphaera sp.
GGGCGTTGTAGCGGGGGAGCTGGTCCTGCTTGTACGACGAGTCGTGCTCCTCGTCGACGATGACGAGCCCGAGGTTCTCGATCGGTGCGAAAATCGCCGACCTCGCGCCGACGACCACGCGGGCCGAGCCATCCAGGACGCTCGCCCACGCGCTGTTGCGCTGCGATGCGGTCAGGCCCGAGTGCATCACCGCGACGTTTGAGGCCCCAAGGCGCGACTGGACGCGGCCGGCGGTCTGGGGCGTCAGCGCGATCTCTGGCACGAGCATGACAGCGGTCTGCCCGCGAGCCAGGACGCGTTCGATGAGCTGGAGATAGACCTCGGTTTTGCCCGAGCCGGTGATCCCAAAGAGCAGGTGCGTGGCGAACTGGCCGAGCGATTCACCGATGCCCTCGATGACGGCACTCTGCGCGGGTGTAGGGCTGAAGTGGTTCACCGCGTCGAAGACGGTGTCCGAATCGAGTCGGCGGGAGCGCACGCTGGTGTGCGTGACGGGGCGCAACAGGCCGGCCTTGACGAGGCGGTTGATCGGCGCAACGGTCCGCGACTCGATGAGATCCGCGAGTGTGCGCGCGCTGGCGGGCCAGGCGATGTTCTTTTGTTCGCGGAGTGCGCCCAGGGCCGCCTTGGCGGTGGGGGGCAGCTTGACGCCCTCTGGAAGCTCATCGCAGAGATCTTGCGCCGGTTCGAGGCGCTCTTCGTGCCTGCGGCCGGTGTCGGATTTGACGGCCGAGGGGATCATGCTTGAGAGCGTCATCCCGAGCGGGGCGATGTAGTACCGGGCGATCCACCGGCCCAGGCTGATGAGTTCCTCTGAGAGGATGCGACTCTGGGCCTCGAGGATGGGCTTGACGCGTTTGGGGCTCAGGCCTTCGAGGATCTCCTTGCCGCCCGCATCGACGACGATGCCTTCAGCGACGGTGTTGCCACGGCCGAGTGGGACGCGGACGCGTGTGCCCGGTTCGAGATATTCATCGGATGAATAGGTGAGGCCGTCCTCGAACGGGTCTTTGAGTTCCACGCGGCGTTCGACAGCCACGCGGACGTAATAGGCCGGGGCCGGTTGTTCGTCGTGTTGGGGGAAGAGCGAGTCCATTGAGTGGGCGTCCGTGTGGCTGTGCGCTGATTGACAGCGCTAGACTCTATCCAATGACCACGAACGCCCCGTCTGCTTCGCCTGTCGCTGGTTCTGGCCGCCTGGCCCTTGCCGATGGGACGGTTTTCCGAGGCCGGCCGTTCGGGGCCACCGGGCAGAACATCGTCCGGGCGGCCGAGGTCGTCTTCAACACCGCCATGACCGGCTACCAGGAGGCCCTGACCGATCCGTCCTACACGGGGCAGATTCTGGTCTTCACCGCCCCCATGATCGGCAACACGGGCGTCAATGAAGAAGATGTCGAATCGACGAGCGTGCAGGTCTCGGGCATGGTTTGCCGGGAGCTGGCCCGGCGGCACAGCAACTACCGCGCATCTGAGGATCTCGAGACCTACCTCCGCAAGCAGGGTGTCATTGGGATCGAGCGGATCGATACCCGGGCGTTGACGCGGGTGCTGCGGTCGCATGGCGTGATGGCGGGCGTGATCACCGATGACGAGTCGATCAGCGATGCGGATCTCGTCGATCGGGCCAGGAACGCGCCCTCGATGGCCGGTGCGAATCTGGGGACCGGCGTTGGGTGCTCGGCCGAGGAGGGCTGGGACGACGGGCTGGGCGAGTGGTTCCCCGGACAGGATGCTGAGTCGGATGCCCCGGTGATCCTGGCTGTGGACTGCGGGGCCAAGCACAACACGCTTCGGCACCTCATCGCGCGTGGGTGCGTGGTGAAGAAGATCCCGTACACGTTCGATCCCGCGGATGTTTTGAGGCGGTTTGA
>CAXBOF010000622.1:0-1871 GCA_963977205.1 uncultured Phycisphaera sp.
CTCGGGCACGAGCACGCGGTTTCTCGCGGCTGCTGCGATGCTCGCCGATGGGCCCGTGACACTCACGGGCAACGCGCGGATGCAGGAGCGTCCGATCGGGGAATTGGCAGAGGCGCTTCACACGCTCGGTGCGCACATCGAGTGGCACGGCACGCATGGCTGCCCGCCCATGACGATCGTGCCCCCGGCGGGCGGCCTGCCGAGGGACGTGGAACTCTCATTCGATTCGCCCGCGTCGAGCCAGTTCGTGACAGCCCTTCTGATGCTCGGTCCCTGGGTGACGGGAGGCATCACGGTCAGGATCACGGGGCAGGTCACAAGCTCGCCCTATCTCACGATGACGCTCGACCTGCTGGATCGGGCGGGCGCGACCGTGCGCTCAACCGATGATCTCCGCCTGATGCGCGTCTCACCCGGTGAGCGACTCGGGCTTGAAGCGTTCGAGCTGGATATCGAGCCCGACGCGAGCGGCGCGACGTACCTCTGGACGGCCGCGGCGATCGTGCCGGGTGCACGAGTGATAGTCGGTGGGCTCGGCATGGGCGCGATCCAGGGCGATGCACGGTACGCGGGGCTGCTCGAGCGTATGGGCGCGACTATCGAACTTGGCGCAACCGAAGAACAAGGTACGGGCGTGATCGGGCCGGCGACGCTGATGCCGATCCTGGCGGATTTGTCACCCATGCCGGACACGGCGATGAGCCTGGCGGTGGCGGCCTGCTTTGCGACTGGCACGAGCGTGATCCGCGGGCTCAAGACGCTGCGCATCAAGGAGACGGACCGGATCGAGGCGCTCCGCGTTGAGCTGAGCAAGATCGGTGTGTCGGTCGATGTGGGCGTGCAGGGTGATGATGAGACGATCACGATCACGCCGCCGGCGAGCGGTGTGGATCGGTCGGCCAGCGCCGAGCGGGTTGAGTTCGAGACGTACGACGATCACCGGATGGCGATGAGCCTGTCGCTGATCGGACTCTTGCGCCCGAACGTGTACATCCGCGACCCGGGGTGTGTTGCCAAGACATACCCGACGTACTGGAAACAACTGGCCGAGCTTTACGCGCCGGCCGGGACCGATTGAGACTGGCTTTGATTCTGTGTTGGTGCAGGCGCGAGTGGTCGGCTGAGCGCTTCGGAAGCGAGTGAGGCGAGCTTGTCCACGCGGTGCTCCCACAGATGGTTGGACTCTGCGATTGTGCGCCCGGCGACGGACATGGAGTGCAGGCGGCTGCGGTCGTTGAGAAGCGATTCGATCGTCTTGCGGGCACTGTCGGATTGCTGCGGATCGAAACCGGCGCAGTGCTCGGGCGTGAAGTGCTGTCGGACGAGGTAGCGATCTTCGCACACGCTCGCGCAGCCGGAAGCCATCGAGAGCAGGAGCCGCTCGCTGAAGGTTTGCGGGAACTGCGTCGGGCCCCAAGCGAGGCAGACGCGGCCGGTGGCCAGGGCGGCGGGCACGTCGGCATACTCGACGTTGCCCGTGTACTTGATTGAGCCTGTGCAGATTTCTTCCCAGGCGTCCGAGCCGAAGACGGCGACATCGAGACCCTGGAGCGACTGGACGAGTTGGATGCGGCGCTGGCGGTTGAAGTCGGCTGCCACGGCTCGCCACATCGCGGCGGCCATGGGCCAGTTGCCCGTGATGACCGAGCGTGAGCCGCAGACACAGTCCAGCGCCTGTTCGTAGGGCATGGCCGGGCTTTCGAGCATGAGTGAGACGATTTCGTCGAGCCAGGGGTGCGCCTGCGCGGGCAGGGCCCACTTGAGTTCGCGCACACCCTGCTCTGAGTGAATCGAGCCGGCAACGACGACGTCGTGCGCGCGTTGGCTGAGTGCCTCGTGCGTGCAGAGTTCGGGGGCGATGAGCGATGAGC
>CAXBOF010000623.1:0-1865 GCA_963977205.1 uncultured Phycisphaera sp.
CTCGATGGCCAGGTCCGCATGCGTGGCGGCCTCTTTGGCGTTGCTCTGCATGAGAAGAACGTCGGCAAAGAACAGCCTTGCGAAGATCTCCCGGAAAGGAGTCCCCGGATGCTGACGCTCGGCATCGAGGAGGCGGTTGAACATCTGGTTGGCGACGGCGTCGTTACCCGCTCGACCCTCGGCCCAGGCGAGCAGGCGCGATTGCACGCGGTCCTCGTTCTTGGAGTCGGTGCCGGGCGGGGGCGTGAGGTAGCGGATGGCCTCGTCGGTCTTGCCCCGCAGGACGAGGAGCATGCCGAGCTGGCGGGTGAAGAGGGTGCGGAGCTTGGCGTCGGAGTCCTGAAGCTGGTTGATCTGGGGTTCGGCGCTCCGCAGGTGCGACTCGGCGCGGGCGAGTTCGCCCTCGCTGACAGAAACTGCGACGCGTTCGACGAGCGCGGCCAGTGTGATCGGGTCGCTCGTGTCGGGTGTGCCGGCGACTGAGAGCATGGCTTTCTCGAAGTAGTTCTCGGCGTCGGCGAATCGGAAGCCGGAGTTGAACCAGCGTGCGATCCAGAGCGCGACGGAGCGGGTGATCTCTGAGTCCGGGCCGTAGACGCGGGCGTGGCGGTCGTAGGCCTCGGTTGCGGCGGTCATGGCGCCGGTGATGTCGCCTGCCTTGCTCTTGGCCTCTGCGGTGGGCAGGAGCAGTTCGAGCACCTTGGGGTCGTCCTGGCCGAGTTTGTACTCGCGGAGTTCGATGGTGCGGGCGAGTTGGAGCTGTGCATCGTCGAACTTGCCGCCGCGGAGCTGGGCCAGGCCGATGAGCTCGCGGATGGTGGCCTCGAGTTCAGGCTGATCCTCGAAGGTGCTGTCGATCAGGCCCTGCGACTGGGCGAGCGCTTCGCCGAGCGTCAGGCTCGGGGTATCCGACCAGAGTGCGATGGGCGAGGAGCTGGCCGAGGCGTCGGCAAGAGTTTCAGAGAAGAAGTCGATCGTGAACTGGAGACGCTTAGATTCTTCCGTGGCGCGGGCCCAGCCGATGACCGTGCCGGCAAAGCCGAGGCAGAGAACGACGAGGACCGCCAGGGCAGCAGCGACCTCGACGCGCCGGCGGCGGAGGAACTTTTTGAAGAGGTAGACCTGTGAGGGCGGCCCCGCGACGACGGGCTCGTTTGCCAGGTATCGCCGGAGGTCTTCCTCGAGTGCCGACACCGTCGGGTAGCGGCGGAGCGGGTCTTTTTCGAGGCACTTTTGGACGATCCAGTTCAGGTCGCCCTTGACCGCCGACCGGAGATTGGCGATCGAGGTGCTTCGGCACAGGGCGATCTGCTCGGCGCGGTGCTCGACCTGCTGGAGGCGGGTGATGAGCGGCGGGGCCTGCTCGGTGGCGATTTTCTCGTGGAGTTCGAGGACGGGCAGCTCGCTGACGAGCTTGCCATCCAGGGGGGTGGCGCCGACGAGCAGCTCGTAGAGCATGGCGCCGATGGAGTAGACGTCGGAGCGGGTGTCGATGGCGTGGGCCGCGCCGCCGGCCTGCTCGGGGCTCATGTATGCGGGCGTGCCGAGCATCTGGTGGATGCGTGTGTAGGCGGCGCTGTCGTCGGAGCCGGTGCTGGCGACGACCTTTGCGATGCCAAAGTCGATGACCTTGGGCAGGGGCTTGTCGTTGCTGAGTGTGACGAGGACGTTGCTGGGTTTGATGTCGCGGTGGATGATGCCCTTCTGGTGGGCGTGCGTGACGGCATGGCAGACGCCGCGGATCAGGTTGATGCGCTCGCGGATGTTTAGCCGAGCGCCGTCGCAGTAGTCGGTGATGGGCGAGCCCTGGACGTACTCCATGACGAAGTAGGAGACGCCCCGGTCGCTCTGGCCGGCGTCGAGGA
>CAXBOF010000624.1:0-1862 GCA_963977205.1 uncultured Phycisphaera sp.
CATTGCGTGCCCGTGTCCGCATCGCCGGTCACCGTGCGCACAAACTTGGCGGGCCCCTTGCCGCGATCGTCTTTCTTGACCGTCGAATCGATGTTCGTCAAACCCGCGAGTTTGGCGACCTCGAGCACTCTTTCGGTCAGGTCCGTCGGCTCGCCCTCGGCGCTGCCGCCAGCGGTGATGTCGAACTTCTTGCCGCCGATGTCGATCAGGTCCGCCCGGATCGCGCCTCGCTCCGAGAGCCACGCGTTCTGCGCCTTGACCGTCGGGCCCTGGCCCTTCTCGTCCTTGACTTCAAGCAGCTTCTTCCACTCGCCCGCCAGCTTTGCAGCAGCCGAGGTGTTGAGCGTGAAGTTCGCGCTCATCTCCCAACGCTCATCGGGGATAAAGGCCATGATCTCCTGCTCGCGCTCGGCGACCAGGCGCACCGCCACGCTCTGCACGCGCCCGGCCGAGAGACCCCGCGCCACCTTCTTCCAGAGCAACGGCGAGACCTGATAGCCCACGATGCGATCCAGAATCCGCCGCGCCTGCTGCGCGTTGACCCGGTCCACATCGATCGGGTGCGGGTTGTGGAACGCCTTCTCGATCTCCGCCTTTGTGATGGCTGTGAAAATGACACGCTTGGCGTCCGTAGGCTGAATCCCGATTTCTTGCGCAAGGTGCCAGGCGATCGCCTCGCCCTCGCGGTCAAGGTCGGTCGCGAACCAGATCTGGCCGCCGGTCGACATCGCGTCCTTGGCGGCCTTCTTGAGATCAGTCACCACTGCTTCTTTGCCGGCGAGCACCTCATAAGAAGGTGTGAACTTCTTTTCGAGATCCACGCCCGGCACGGGCATCTTCTGGCCCTTGGGCGACTTGCTCGGCAAGTCCCGCACGTGCCCGATACTGGCAAGCACGACGTACTCGGGGCCGAGATACTTATTGATTGTTTTGGCCTTGGCCGGGGATTCGACGATCACGAGGCTCTTGCCGCTGGCATCGCCCTTCTTGTAGCCCAGCCCCTTGCCCGGACCCCGACGGGCCGCCGCCTTCTTCCCGCTCGCCTTGCTGGCCGGGGCCTTCTTGGTCGTGGCCTTGGTGGTGGCCTTCTTCGTTGATTTCTTGGTTGTCTTTTTCGTCATGTGGGTGCCCGGTGCTCCGCAATGGGGCCCTGCCCCCGCCTAACCCGATCGGTCGGAGGAAACGGGCCTCGCCAGCAGTTGTCAAGAGGGGAGCAGACCCGAATATTTCACAACCACCCAATTCGGGCGGCAATTATGGCTCGGTAAGTATCTTCTGGACAACGCATTGCGCCATCGTGGCGGGGTTCTGTTCTTCCGGGCAGAGCGTCAGGGTTCCGGGTGTGGTTTGGAGCCGACGCAGCCAGGTCCGCTGATTCTTGGCAAATCGGCGGGTCTCGATTTTGATCCGCTCGTAGGCGTCGTCCTCCGAGCATCGACCCTCGAAGTGGTCCACAAGCTGCTTGTAGCCAAGTGCTTGGCCGGCCGTCGGGCCGAGCCGGTCCGCCTCATGCAGGCTCCGCACTTCCTCGGTGAGCCCCATCTGGCGCATTTGCTTCACCCGCGCGTTTATCCTGCTGTTGATCGTGGCCGTCTCCCAGCTGAGCACGACCAACTGGGCGTTCGTGTCGCGTGGGTGCTGGCGGTCCCACTGGGTCTGCAGGCTCGTGATGGTCTGCCCGGTCTGCTCGTAGACCTCCAGCGCCCGGATGGATCGCCTCGTGTCAGCCGGGTGTATCCGGGCCGCCGCGTCCGGATCGACCGCTTCGAGCCTTCGGCGGAGCTCATCCGTCGGCAGCGCCTGGAGCCGGGCGCGCAGCTCGGGGTCGGGCTCTCGCATAGCGGCTTCACGTAACTGACGGG
>CAXBOF010000625.1:0-1862 GCA_963977205.1 uncultured Phycisphaera sp.
AATCGATCGGTCTGACGTTTGGTCGGCACCAGAACGCGTTTACGAGTTTCAATCAGACGACGTACATCCTTGAGCTGCCCGATGCAGACGAGTCGACGATCGACAAGGGGATGCTGTTCCTGTCGGACGTGGCGTTCGGGCTGAGTCTGCTGCCCGATCAGATCGACGAAGAGCGTGGCGTGATTCTCGAGGAGAAACGCACGAGGCTCGGTGCGCAGCAGCGGGTGCAGGAGACGTTTTTCAAGGAGCTGGCGCCGGGCTCGACGTTCGGCGAGCGATTGCCGATCGGCACGGAAGAGGCGATCGGGTCGGTGGATCAGGGTGATTTCCGTCAGTACGTGGACACGTGGTACGTGCCGAGCAACATGACGCTGATCGTGGTTGCCGATGCGGACCCGTCGATGGTGGTCGAGGGGATCAAAGAGAACTTCGCTCGCGGCGAGGCTGTCGATCGCCCGGCGGATCTCGAGATCGGTGTGACGCCCTACGAGGGGCTGCGCGCGGTGGTGATCACGGACCCGGAATTGCGCGATGCGCAGGTGCAGATCATCGGTCTGCGTGAGCCGATGCCCGCGGTGACGACGGTCGAGCGATTGCGCGAGTCGCTGGTGGAGAGCCTGGCGTCGAGCGTGTTCAACCGGAGACTGTCCAAGAAGGTGAACGAGGGCGAGATGTTGATGCTGGGCGGGGGCGCGTTCGCGGCGGACCTGTTCGATGCGCTCCGGCTGTCGATGATTGTTTCCAGCGGCAGGCCCGACGCGTGGAAGGCGATGCTGGAGGAGTCGGCGGCGGAGCTGCGCCGCGCGAGGCTTCACGGGTTTACGAGCCGAGAGATCGACGATGCGCGCAAGGGTCTGATCGCGCAGGCCGAGCGGGCGGCCGAGTCCGAGGGGACGCTGCCGGCGCGGGCGATTCTGGGGCAGTTCAACGAAGCGGTGGCCACGGGTGCGACGCTGACGTCGTCTGCACAGGATCTGGAGTTGGTGCGTGAGCTCGTGCCGACGATCACGGATGAAGAGGTGAGCGAGCGCTTCCTGGATCTGTACGACGACCAGAAGCTGACGGTGTTTGTGACCATTCCCGAGAGCGAGGAGGCGCCGACGGAGCGTGAGCTGCTGGCGATCGCGGAGGAGGCGCTCAGTGTGTCGCCCGAGGCGGAGCTTGACGAGGAGCGGCCGACGGAGCTGATGGCCGAGGCACCTGTGCCCGGCAAAGTGAAGGAATTGGCGCGTCACGAGGCGACGGACGTCTGGTCGGCGTGGATGGACAACGGCGTGCGGGTGCACGTGCGCGAGATGGACTACCGCAAGGACACGGCGGCGATCACGATCACGCTGGCCGGCGGGCGGATTCTGGAAAGCCAGGCGACCAAGGGCATCACGGATGTGGCGGCCCTGGCGCTCTCGCGTCCGGCGACGCGCGGGCTTTCGAGCACGAACGTGCGTGACCTCATGACAGGCAACAAGGCGAACGTCTTCGGCTATGCCAGCGAGGACGCGGTGCAACTGACGGTCTCGGGCAACCCGGCGGACTTTGAGAAGGCGCTGCAGCTGGCGCACCTTTTGCTGACGGAGCCGGTGATCGAGCAGGCGGCGCTGGACCAGTGGCGTGAGGCGCAGAAGCAGGCGATTGAGCAGCGGGACACCGTGCCGCAGGCCAAGCTGCAGGAGCTCTTGCGTGAGACGACCTCGCCGGCGGGTGAGGTGCGGATGCTGCCGCTGTCGATGGATGACGTCGAGCGTGTGACGCTGGACGAGGCGCAGAACTGGCTGGACTTTACGGTGCAGCACGCGCCGATCGAGGTGTCGGTCGTTGGTGATATCGACAAGGAGCGTGCGCTGGAGTTGTTGGAGATGTACATC
>CAXBOF010000626.1:0-1859 GCA_963977205.1 uncultured Phycisphaera sp.
TTTTGCTCGTACCACTTGTCGTCGCTTTGGCGTGTGTGCGATGCCGGTTTGTAGCCGTCATGGCGAACACCGCTACAGAGTCAAAGTGGGTATCGCGGGTTCGCAGAAGGCGGGCACAACTCCGCGGCGGCGGCCCGTAGACTGACCCGGGTGCATCGGGTGGGCTGGACGGGGCGAACGCATAGGCGGGAGTAGTGAATGCGGTGTCCAGCTTGAGAATCAATCTCGCTCACCGTTGTCTCCAATCCGAGATGATGGACGATCCGAAGCTTGAAGCCCGCTGCCATATCCGCGCGCTGAAAGGGCTTGCACGCCTGAACTCGGTTTCGGGGATCCGAAGAAGCGTCTGGCGGGCACTGAAACCGATGATCGCCGACGGGGCTTTGGTTGTCGTGGATGTGGCTGCGGGTTCGGGCGACCTGGTTGTCGATCTAGCGAGGAGGACCGGCGGCGGGGTGCGATTCACGGCTACCGATGTGAGCGAACGGGCGTGCGCAGAGGTGCGTGAACGCGCGGCGCGGGAAGGGGTCGCGGTCGAGGCGGTGCGGGTCGACGCGTTGCACGAGGGCGTCCCCGTTTGCGATGTGGCGATGTGTCACCTGTTTCTGCACCACCTGGCAGAGGATGAGATCGTGTCCCTTCTACGATCGATGTGTGAGTCCGCGCGTGTGGGCGTGGTGATCACGGATCTCCGGCGGACGCGGCTGGGGTATGCGCTGGCGTGGCTCGCCTCTCGCGTGCTCACACGCTCGGTTGTGGTGCACCGCGATGCGCTGCTCTCGGTGCGGGCGGCTCTGAACGATAGTGAGCTTCGCGGTTTGGCGGAACAGGCGGGGATGCGGAATATATCGCTTCGGCGGGTCTGGCCCGAGCGGATGGAGCTCGTCTGGCGGTCAGGACCATGAGGTCGTGGGATGCGATCGTGATCGGTGCCGGTCCGGCTGGGGCGCTCAGCGCGTCGATGCTGGCACGAGCCGGCGCGCGAACGCTCCTCGTGGAGCGGGAGCAATTTCCGCGCGGCAAGCTTTGTGGGGGGTGTATTGCGAGCGCGGGCCAGGATGTGCTTCAAAGGCAGGGACTAGCGGATCTTGACAGTCTCCGAAACGCAGTCCGCGTGCAGCGACTTGATTTGCAGGTGGGCGGGGTGCGGTTGCGGGTCAGGTTGCCAGCGTACCGCGTGATCGACCGCGCAGAGCTGGATGCGGAGATGGCCGGGCACGCGGTTGCGCTGGGCGCTGAGTTTCGCGATGGCGTCAGAGCCAGCCTGCGCCCGGGCGGGGAAGTGGGGCTCGAATGGGGCGGCGGATCGGAGATCGCGCGTGCGCCTGCGGTGGTGGTGTGCGACGGGATCAAGGGGAGCAGCCTCCGCTGTCACGGCGGATTCGGGTGGCGCGTCTCGCGTCGTGAGCGGGTGGGGCTTGGCGGGATCGCTGCGAGGCTGCCCAGCGGGTGCGCGGCAGATGCGGTGACGATGATGTGCGGGCCAGCCGGGTATGTCGGGATCGCGCCACTTGCGGATGGGCGAGCCGTGATCGCGGCCGCGGCGGATCCGAAATGGCTCGCGGGGCACAAGCGGGTCAGAACCGGGCCGCTTGATGCGATGCTCGATGAGCTGGCAATCGAAGGAATGAAAGACATCAAAATTTGTGCGCACGCGGGTGCGCCTGCTCTGCGGCGGAGGCGCGATCGCGTGGAAACCGAAGGCAAGGTGTTTGTGGTGGGCGACGCGGCTGCGTATCTGGAGCCGTTCACGGGAGAGGGAATGAGCTGGGCCCTATCGAGCGCGGAACTGGCGCACGGGTTTGTGATGCAGGCGATCGCGGGTCGGTACGCGGAGGGATCGTGGAGCTCGGCTCAGG
>CAXBOF010000627.1:0-1855 GCA_963977205.1 uncultured Phycisphaera sp.
CGAACTCTTCAGCGTATCTAGATGTTCATGAAGCAAACCGCGTGCCCGCTCGCTCGATGCTTCGATGCTGCCCTCTACACGCCCTTGCGCCATCTTGAGCGACACTTTCACCGTGCCGAGGTCAACAGGGTCGAGCTTCAGATTCAGCGTGCCACCCTTCTGACGCAGAACCTGCGCCAAGCCGCGCTGAAGCTGCGCCTCAAACGTGCGCGGTTCATGCCGGATCACGCTCTTGGCCTTTGCCCCATCGCCGGCTCTCACCGAGCCCGAACTCTGGCCATCGAGCATCGTCGGGCTCGAACCCTTCGCCCCCGCGCCAGCCGACTGGCTCACACCCGTCACAGCCGAGGCGTTGCCCCCACTGGCTGCGGTATTTGCTGATTGTGTATTCGTGTTGGTTGCAGCCGTGTTGATGCCGCCGGCTGCCTGCTGATTCTGCTGCTGCGTGGTCTGCGCATTAGGCGAAGTCTGCTGCGCACCACCCGTCGCGGCCGAGGACTGCGCCGAAGCGCCAGCCGATGGCTTTGCTTCCGCTTGTTCGCGCACTGGTGCCGGATCGCTTGCACGCCCGGGATCTGCTTCCAATCGCTGATCCGCCCGCTGCGCCGCTTGAGGCTTGAAACCATCGGCATCGCCCGGTGTAGGCGCTGCCTGGCTCTCACCTCGTTCGCTGAGTGTCTGCCGAGCATGCGAAGCCGCATCCGTGCCGCGATCACGCGCGCCCTGGCGGTCCCTGCCCGAGACGAGTTCCCTGGCCGCCAGCTCGGAAACATCCTGACGCGCCGGATCTGCCTCAATCAGCGCGGTTCCTGCGCCGGGCAGGCTCGCCGTCGCCGATGGATCGAGCATCGCGCTCAGAACCACGTTCGCTTGAAGCTGGAGCGCCTCTGTAAACGGAGAATCCGCGGATTCCCGCTTATTGGGCTGCTTCTCGGTGCTCTGGGTTATCTGTGTTGAAATGCTCTGGATCAAGGCGTCGTTCCTGCGGCCGAGGCGATCAGGCCCCGTGTCCGCAGGAGTTCCAGCAATTTCGCTGCCAGAATCGGATCGTCTTCCTCAAACTTGCCCAGGATCTCGGCCCGCTTGCGTCCCTCAAGGTTATCGAGGTACGCGATGACCGTCTCGTAGCCATTGGGGTCCTGCACGAGTGTCTCGTTGAGCACACTGTGCGCCTGGTCGGCCTTCATCTGCTGGATGGTCTCAAGCGCCGCCTGGAATTGTTCGTTACCCTCAGTCGCCTTGATCCGCTCGCGTGCCCGCTCGAAAGTGTCGCGGTCCGATGCAAATGCGGTGCGCGCCTCATCCAGCTGCGCCTGCTGGATCTGGATCGTCCGCTGCAGGTCCGCGATCTCGCGGCGCATCCGCTGCACATGCTGCCGGTCCGCCTCGCTCGCCAGAAGCTTGCGGTTGATCTGTTCATCAGCCGTCAGCGGGATCGCCGGATTCTTGGATGCCTCGAGTTCCGCCTTGGCCGCGTCGATCTCATCCTGCTCGGCCTGCTCGCGCGCATCGCGCAGCGCCACGGTCTCGGTGAGCATCACCTTGAGCTCTTCGCCCCGGCGCTCGTCGAATCGGCCCGAGCCGATGAACCAGCCCACGAACCCCGCAACCAGCAGGAAGTGGATTGTCCCGCAGCATCTCCATCGATCGGCGCTGCATCGCCGCCTGCGCCAGCCCACCCCGCGCGTGTTCGAGCCGCTTGTACACCAGCGCCAATTCCTTCGCCAGACGCTGCGCCTGCGCCCGCTTTGACAGGATCGCCGCCGACTGCGCCCTGGCCTGCATTGGATGCACCGAACCCGTGCCAACGATCCGGTTCAGCTCACTCTGCTCGGCCTCGATCTCCCGCTGCGCC
>CAXBOF010000628.1:0-1853 GCA_963977205.1 uncultured Phycisphaera sp.
CAAATCCGTTCGGGCGATCCGGTGAAATCCATCAACCTCGCCAAGCTGCTCTGCGGCTCGGAGGGCACGCTGGCGCTGACGCTCTCGGCCAAGCTTCTGCTCCATCCGATTCCCAGGCACCGCGGTCTGTGCGTGCTGGCGTTCTCGACTCTGGATGAGGCGATCGAGAGCGTGGCAACGCTGCTCAAGCTCTCGCCGAGTGCGGTTGAATTGCTCGACGACATGATCGTGCAGACGGCATTAGCGAATCTCGAGCACCGGGAGGCGGTCGAATATCTGCCAAGGCCAATGTCAGGCCAGTTGATGGCGGTGTTGTATGTCGAGTTCGAGTCGGACGATTCTGCGGTATTCGAGGAGAAGCTCGCCCAGATCCGCTCGCTCGTGCCCAGTGCCGTTGCCGAGCTCTACACAACGCCTGAAACGATCTCGCGGGCGCTTCGGCTGAGGCAGGCGGGCGAGCCGCTCTTGCACTCGATTCCCGGCAACCGCAAGCCGTTGGGGTTTATTGAGGACAACGTGGTGCCGGTCGAGCGATTGGGCGAGTTTGTGCGCGAGCTTCGAGGGATTGTTGAGCGGTTTGGGACACGGGCGGCGTTCTACGCGCACGCCTCGGTGGGGGTGCTGCACGTCAGGCCTTTGCTCGATCTGCGTGATGAGCACGACAAGAAAGCGATGATCGAGATCGCCAGGGAGGCGGCGGATCTGGCTGGCAGGCTCGGCGGCGTGATGTCGGGCGAGCACGGCGACGGCAAGGCCCGCGGGCCTTTGCTCGAACGCCACTTCGGCCCGGAACTGATGAACGCTTTCCGCGAGGTCAAAGCGTTGTTCGACCCGGAGAATCTCCTCAATCCGGGCAACATCGTTGGGCCGGGGCCGATCGAATCGATCGCGGCGCACACGCGGATCGAGCCCGAGGGCAGACAGGTCTCGATCCCTGACGTCGAATCGTTCTATACGTTCGAAGATCAAGAGAGCCTCGGGCACGCGGTCGAGCAGTGCAACGGCGCGGGGGTCTGCCGCAAGCAGGTCGGTGGCACGATGTGCCCGTCGTACATGGCGCTCAAAGACGAACGCCACACAACGCGCGGCAGGGGCAACGCGCTGCGCATGGCTCTCTCGGGTCAGGCGACCGGGGAAGCGCCCGATTGGAACGACCCGGACACGATCGAAACGCTGGATCTCTGTCTGAGCTGCAAAGGCTGCAAACGCGAGTGCCCGAGTAATGTGGATGTGGCGCGATTGAAATCGGAGTACACCGCTCAGCGGTATCGGCAGCACGGCACGCCGATCGTCGGGCGGGCCATGGCGTCGGTGCGGATGCTGTACAAGCTGGGTTCGATGACGCCGAGGCTTGCAGCCAAAGCGGGCAGGCCCGGGCTGATCCGGAATGTGCTCAATCGAACCATGAAGCTGCCGGCGGAGCGTTCGCTCCCTGTGCCGGTGCGATCGCTGGCCAGGGATGTAGCATGGAAGCAGCATTCTGATCTTGAGTTGCCCACGGTGCTTCTGCTCGGTGACTGCTTTACGATGTTTACCGAGCCGGGCATCGGGCTGGATGCCAAGGTTTTGCTTGAGGCGTTCGGGTACCGCGTGAAACTCGCGGATCTTGGCTGCTGCCAGCGGCCGGCGATCTCGACGGGATTGCTCCCCTCGGCGATCAAGCACATCGACAGGCTCGTTCCCAAACTCCTCAAGCAGGCGGAATCGGCTGACGCGCAAGCCTTACTTGTCGTTGAACCGTCGTGCCTCTCTGCGATTCAGGACGACTGGCTCGCCCTGGATTGCAAGAGCAACATCGAGGATCGGCGTCGGCTTGCGTTGATGAGCCGGCTTGTCGAACAGTTCATTCAGGA
>CAXBOF010000629.1:0-1842 GCA_963977205.1 uncultured Phycisphaera sp.
AGATCAACTCGCTCAGTTGTATCTCGGTGTGTACGCCGGTACGGATCGGGCTGCGCGTCTTCTCATGCGCCCCACGAGCACCGGACTGCTGCCCGATGAAGAAGCCGTCGAGATCTTGCTTTCGATTCAGCCGACTTCACCGAGCTTTCTAGCGGCCCGTCGGCAGGCGTCGCAGCTGCTCTATCGGATGTACCGCCAGTCGCCTTCGTCACGTCGGAACTTCGCGGCCCAGCGTTTCGTTGACACCGCTTCGCAACTGATACGTCAGGAATTGCTCGAGGTCCGTTCGGGCGATGTTGAGCAAGCCACGCGTGCTTCAGAGAGCGTAGTTCTTAGAGCGCGACAGGTCGCCGACGCCGCTCTCGGGATGTCCCCTTCCGACATCGAGCGGGCAACGTTTGCGCTCGACACACTCGATCGGGTCGCCAGTTTCGCCGCGATCGATCTGGACGAGCTGGCGGCGGAGATCGCTTTCCGACGGCTCCAGATCGCATCGGCTCAGAACGACCGAGCCGCTATCGACCGCTGGTACACACAAGTCGAAAGGCTCGATGGGGGGTTCCTGGCCTCGGCGCAGCGGATTCTCTACCGCGATGCCGTGGAGCAATGGCTCGACAACCCAACGGATACCGCAGCGGCCCGCGAGATTGTGCGCCAGGGTGAGGGGGTCATCGAGCAGCTCGATGAGTCGAACGCCCAGCAGCGGGTCCTGCTGGGTGTGCTCGAAACATCCGCGCAGGCCGCGGGTGCTGTCTGGGAGCTCGAAAAAGACCGCGAAATGCTTGAGAAAGCGATCGGATTTAATGCACGCCTCATCGATTCGAACGCCGCGTCCGGCCCGGTGCTGAGGCGTCAGGCAAGACTCCTTGAGCGTTCTGGGCGTGATGAAGATGCGCTTGATATCTGGCGCCGTTTGCTATCCGGGCTCGAAGCGGAGAACCCGGATTGGTACGAAGCGCGGTACGAGTCGATCCGCCTGCTCTTTGAGGTTGATCCCGAATCGGCGCGCGTGGCGATGCGTCAGCACATCACGCTGTATCCAACGCTCGGCCCCTCTCCGTGGGACTCTCGTTTCCGCGAGCTTGCCCGCTCGCTGAGCGTGGAGGTGCCGCGATGAGTCACCCACGCGATCCCGGCGAGACCTTCCTTGGTGTTCCACTTGGGACCGATCCGTTTGCACTGCTGGGGCTGCCAAGGCAACCGGTGAGCGATACCGAGGTGCTCCAGGCGCTCGGTTCCAAAATGTCAACCATCGCGGGACACGCACGTGGACAAACGCCTGAAGCCAACGAGATCCGACTGGCGCTGCACGCCGCAGCGGCGCAGCTCCTCGATCCACAGCTCCAGGAACTTCTCCTTCATGCATCAAGCCAAACGGAGTCACCAGTACCGCCTGCGGGGCAAGCGGGGCGAGTATCGCCGTTGCCACAGCCCACGCTATCAGCCGATCGGCATGAAACGCTAATAGAATCCCAAGTCCATCCGCTATCGCACGATGTGCTGCTGGTAGTTGCTTCCAACGGAGGGTGGAATGCCAGCGCGATGCGGCGACTGGCGATGCTGGCTCATGCCAGAGGCATCGCCTCCCATGAGATTCCGGATGCGATCACAAGAGTGCTGGCAAACCCCCTGACTCGCCCGTCGCCTCTACCAACGACTGCGCCCGCTGCCGCACCGTCGCCGGTAGAAGACGACAATGGCTCACGCGTGGGATCGGTCGCTTCTTCGTATCACTCTGGAGTGATCAAGCGGGCATCGCTCGGATCACGACTGGCACCATGGTTGATCGGAAGCGTGACACTCATCTTGCTGGTACTGATCTGGGTGCGTCTGACTGCACTT
>CAXBOF010000630.1:0-1841 GCA_963977205.1 uncultured Phycisphaera sp.
GGGCAGGACCCGAAGACGAGGGCGCTTGCGGCCATCGGTAAGGAGCTCGAGGCGCAGATGCTCGAGGTTTCGGCCGACGAGTTCGACGATGCGCGGGGGATCGCGCTGTGGGGCCTCGTTGGCTTGCCAGCGATCGCAAGGCCGACGGCGATCGCGCAGCACGTTTTCGTCAACGGACGCCCCGTGCGCGACCGCACAATCCAGCACGCGATCAAGGAGGCGTACCGCGGCCTCATGGAGCACAGCCGGTACCCGACAGCGGTCGTGATGCTCGAGATGTCGCCCGAGGCGGTGGACGTGAACGTTCATCCCGCAAAGGCCGAGGTGCGGTTCCGCGACTCGGGGCACGTGCACAGCGTGGTGCACCGGGCGGTCAAGGATGCGCTGCGGAAAGCCGACCTGACGCCCATGGTCGGCTCGTTTGGCAGATCGGTCTCGCCGCTGGAGAGTCTGCTTGGGGCTGGCACGCATGCTGCTGGTGGTGAACCTAAGCAGGGCCAGACCGAAGACGAACGCCTTGTCAGCTTCTTCCGCGAGGATGTCCCCCGTGCGACGCAGGGGCGGATCTCGTACGAGTCATTGCGGGCGGCGATGGAGCCTGCGCGCAGTGAACAACAGGCCGACGAATTGCCCGAGAATCCTGCAACCGAGCCCGAGCAAACAGCGCGCACGTTTGAGGCCAAGCCGATGGCGCATCTGCAGGTGCACCAGAGTTATGTTGTGACACAGGATGCCGATGGTGTGGTGATCGTCGACCAGCACGCGCTGCACGAGCGGGTGATGTTCGAGTATCTCATGGAGCGACTGGGCCGAGGGCCGCTGGAGAGTCAGGCGCTGCTCGTGCCCGAGGTGATCGAGGTCTCTCCCGCGCAGCTTGCGGCTCTGGACACGCTGGGCGAACTGTTCGGCGCGATCGGCATCGAGGCGCGCGAAATGGGGCCGACGTCGGTGGGGGTGTCGGCCTTCCCGAGTTTCCTGTTCGATCGGGGCGTGGAGATCCAACCCTTTATGAACGATCTCCTGGAGCTTGCGGTGCAGAGCGCCGTGCCGCCGACGAGCGAGGAGGCGCTGCGGGACGTGGTGGACATGATGAGCTGCAAGGCCGCGGTGAAAGCGGGCGATCGGCTCAGCGGCGACGAACTTGGCCGATTGATGCAGCTGCGCGACGAGGTGGAGCGGTCATCGAGCTGCCCGCACGGCAGGCCGACGTCGATAAGGTTGACGCTGACGGATCTTGAGAAGCTGTTTCATCGGCGGTGATCGCCACGTGTGCGTTCAGGGCGCCGCTGTTCAGGGCGTCACGCGGAACGCGTATACCGGCTGACGCCCCTTGCGATGGGCGAACTCGGCCTCGAGCGGGATGAACGTCACACTCAGACCGATCGATTCGAGCTCCTCGGGGAGAGGCGGCGATTCGCTGCTGACGATTTCTTTGTACGGAACGAGCAGCGTCCACGCCGCGTTGTCTTGGCGGACCCGCTCGGCGAATTCCTGGAGTGACCATCGCCCGCCGGGGGTGTCCATGTTGAAGCGTTCGCGAGCGATGGGCTGGACAGGGTGTCCGGCGTAGTACGTCAGGCTGCCGTTCCATACGCCGTAGGTCGCGATGCGTGACGGATCGATGGTGTCCAGGCTGACGAGTTCGGTCATGAACGCGCGCGGGCTGTAGCTTGTTGTGAGTGTTTGCCTGCCGGCGGAGTACCACCAGGCTTGCCCAATCGCGAGCACGAGCACCGCAGCGAGTGTGACCGGCGTCATCCACTGTCGGCGAGGATGGTCGCGGAGCCAGAGCCACGCGATCGAGCCGAGCATGGCGAGGCCGGGCCACATCGGGGTGATGT
>CAXBOF010000631.1:0-1841 GCA_963977205.1 uncultured Phycisphaera sp.
AGTGTGGGGCAGCACGTTCAAAGCCGAGGAAGCGATCCTCTCAAACCGCGGCCCCGAGATGCGCTCGACAGAACGCACAGGTGGTAACGTCGTGACATACTTCGCCGATCTTGGCACGAACACGACCCGGTTGTATGACGTACCCGACCACAAGACCGGCTATTGGTCAGGCAACATCGCATTCAATGACAGCCACGTTGATTTCGTTAACAACCTCTACGCCGACAACAAGCCTGTAGGCGATCCCAAGGCTGAACCTCGTTTGTTCGTACCCAGCGAGAATGGCGAACTAGCCTACTTTCATGACGTCCTCTTTTCCGACGAACAGGCCCCCGATGGCAAGGACAATTGGCGCGAGGCGTACGACGCCAACCAGTTCCTCGGCATCTTCACCACGGCTGGCGAAAGCCGCGAGGACTTCACCGCGATCTGGGACTGAGGGCCGAGCACCGACCAACCGCGCGCTCACGCCCGCGGCTCCTAGCGGTATACAACGCCCTAAGCTTGCGTCATGCCCGAAACCAGCAAGCTCCAGAGCGTCACCACCGAGTTCCTCGCCCAGGAAGCCGTCATCCGCGCCGGTGGCGGCCCCAAGGCCATCGAGCGTCAGCACGCCAAGAACCGGCTGACCGCCCGCGAGCGGATCGATCGCCTCGTCGACCCCGGCTCGTTCTTTCAGGAACTCGGGCTCTGGACCGCCTTTGAGATGTACAAAGAGCACGGCGGGGCCCCCGCGGCCGGCGTCGTAACGGGCATCGGGCGGGTGCAGGGCAGGCTGCACATGGTGATCGCCAACGACGCGACTGTGAAGGCCGGCGCGTTCTTCCCGATGACGTGCAAGAAAATCATCCGCGCTCAGCACATCGCGCGGATGGCAAGACTGCCCTTGATCTACCTCGTCGACTCGGCCGGCGTGTTCCTGCCCTTGCAGGAGGACGTCTTCCCCGACACGGACGACTTCGGGCGGATCTTCTATCTCAACAGCCGGATCTCGGCCGAGGGCATCCCGCAGATCTCGGCGATCATGGGCTTCTGCGTCGCCGGCGGCGGGTCCCTGCCCGTCCTCTGCGACACGCTGCTTATGACCGAGGGCTCGGGGCTCTATCTAGCGGGTCAGGCGCTTGTGAAGGCCGCGATCGGGCAGGAGGTGACCGACGAAGAACTCGGCGGCGCATCCATGCACGCGAGCATCTCGGGCACGATCGACTTTAAGGAACCCGACGACGAGGCGTGTCTGCGCCGCGTGCGCGAGCTAGTCGGAAAGTATCCGGCTTCTCCTTCTCCCCGCTGGGGAGAAGGTGGCTGCGAAGCAGACGGAAGACCCCTCTCCCCGGCCCTCTCCCCGAGGGGGAGAGGGAGGCCCAACCCCACCCTACCGCAACCCGCAGGACATCTATTCCCTCTTCACCGACAAGCCCGGCGAGCAGTACGACGTCCGCGACATCCTCGCGTGCGTGGTCGACTCGCGCACCGCGCCCAACGCCGAGGGCCACGAATCCCTCGAGCCCGACCTCGATGAGTACAAGGCCGACTACGGCCAATCGCTCTGCTGCGCGTACGCCAAGATTGGCGGCCACCCGGTGGGCATCGTCGCCAATCAGGGCAAGCTGACCGAGAGAACGCTCCCCGGAGGCAAGGCCGGCCCGAGCAAATCGACCAACATGCCCCGCGTGATCTACGACGACTCGGCCGACAAGGCCGCCCGGTTCATCATGGATTGCAACCAGCGCAAGATCCCGCTCGTCTTCATGCACGACACGACCGGCTTCATGGTCGGGCGCGACAGCGAGCAGGGCGGCATCATCCGCTCGGGCGCCAAGCTCGTCAACGCGATGAGCAAC
>CAXBOF010000632.1:0-1839 GCA_963977205.1 uncultured Phycisphaera sp.
TTCTGGTGCGCCCTTCAACGGCCCCATCGGTTGTGCCCGCGTCGCGTTCGATGATGCCATCGACGAGGGCGACGTACGCCTTTCGGGTCAGGCGATCCTGGAACTGCACGGAGAGATCCCGCTGAGCGCCGGCGTCGAGCCCGACGACAAGCAGGCCCGAGGTGTCCATGTCGAGGCGGTGCACGACCATTGGGCCCGTGGCCTCGGGGAAGAGTTCGAGCACGCGCGCGATGACGCAGTCGGCCTTCTCGGGGCCTTTGCCGGGCACACTGAGCAGGCCAGCGGGCTTGTCCACGACAACGAACCGCTGATCGATGTGGACCAGCTTGAGTTCGAGCGGTTCGGTTGGGGCGGCGTCGGTCATGGGCCGGACTCTACGGCCCGAGGATCGGGCAGGCCCGTCCTGATAGGCTTGGAGCATGATCGAGCCGGATGATTTCGGTCTGGACTGGGTGCAGACGCTCTCGCATGTGTCCGAGGCGTGCCGCTGCCGACTGCACGGCGCGTTCTGGCAGCAGTGGCACAAGGCGATCGAGGACCACGAGCCGAGGCTCGAGCGGCTCTCGCCCGATGACGACCCCTCCGACCCGACGGCGACGCACACCTACGCGGGCGTGGGCAGCTGCCGAATCGGCACGCGGATCGAGATGCCAGAAGGCGAGGTTCGTGCGGTTCTCTTGCTGCTGCATGGCTACGACGATCCGCCCAAGCTGGCCGAGTCGATCGCGCGGACCCCGGTTGGACCGGGCGTGGCGGTGATCGCGGTGCGGATGCGGGGGTACGCGGGCTCACGGGCGGGCGTGGGGAATCTCGCGGCCAGTGAACTTGGGTGGATCACGACGGGGCTGGAGCGGCCTCCCGAGGATGGCAGGCACGTCAGCGAGTGGTGCGTCTCGCACGCGATCGCGGATCTGCTGCTGGGTGTGCGGGCGGCGAGGCACAAGTTCGGGATGGAATTGCCGGTGTACGTTCGTGGCGAGAGCTTCGGGGGCGGGCTGGCGGTCGTCGCGGCTGCGCGCTCGAGCGCGATGTCCTGCTCGCATCCCGAGCAGCGGATCGACCGCATCGCGGTGGGCTTGCCGACGCTGGGCGACTGGCGGTGGCGGCTCGAACGCCAGCATCCCAGAAGCCTTGGCGCGGGCGGGCAGGTCAAGCGGTTTCTGATGGCCTCGGGCGAGGCGGGCGATGAGATCGTGCGGCTCCTGGATCTCTTTGACGCGGCTTTGCACGCCGAGCACGTCGAATGCCCGGCGCTGGTGAAGCTCGCGTTGCGTGACGAGATCGTGCCGGCGCCGCGCTACGGGCATTTCGATGGCGGGCTGAATGATCTGAGGCGGCACGCGCTCTTCGAGAAGATGTCCGCACAGTTCCTCGATCCGGCGCACGAACCGATGGATGTGCTTGAGCGGTGGGAATCGGTGATGACCTCGGGCGTGCGCCCGCCGGAGGCTGTGGCATGAGCGATTCGTTGTTCGGCGAGGTGAGCCGGGACGCGCAGGATCAGACGATCGTGGACGCGTATGAGGCTGTGGGCACGACGCTCGATGCGTTGCCCTACACCGATGCGTTCGAGAAGCTGATGGCGCGTGTGAAGTTGCCGCGGATGGGGCGTTCTGGTTCGTCGCCGCCGGTGCTGGATTATGAGCACGAGCAGTTGCTGATCGGGCTTGTAGCGGGCGAAGCAGGATCGCTCGGTCAGCGGGATCAGTTGCCCTATACCGAGGGTTTCGATCGTGTGGCGGGCACGTTTGCGAGGCAGACGGGGTTGAATCTGTCGCGGCATGATTTGTGGCGGGTAATCGCCAAGTTGGCGAAATACATGAAACTGCTTTCAGTGGC
>CAXBOF010000633.1:0-1837 GCA_963977205.1 uncultured Phycisphaera sp.
TACGTCGAGCCCGGCTCGAATTTCTGCCCGCGCGTGGACTTCGCTGAGATGCGGATCGTCGACAATATAGAACAGGCGTGCAGCACGGAGAGTAATTACTACGTTAGGGCGCACAATTTATTTGTTATGAATGCTTACAAGACTAGCGGGCGCTACGGCCAGCTCGAGATCCAAGCGCCCGATGCCCTTAGATGCAAAATCCCGCAGCGAGACCTGATGTTCAAATGCAACGCCAACGCGCTCTCTAAAAAAATAAGCAAAGCGTTCTCCGCAGTAGCCGGCCAGCATATCACGTGCGTCACCATCAGGCGCGCCTTTGCTAGTAAGATGCAGTCGCTGCCCGAAGACGAGCGCCGCCGGTTGGCGATTCAAATGGGCCACAGTATGAGCACCAATCGCGAGTACGCCCACACCGCATCATAGATCTTTCGCGCCCGCGGATCGATTTTTTTTCTGTTGTGCAGGCACAAAGAGAAAAAATGGGTCGACGGCCTCTCGAACTGTCGTCGGAAGCGCGGCGAGAGCATGTCAAGCTCAAGAAACAAGCGTGGGACGAGCAAAACGCTTCGCGCATCATGCTATATCGACGGAGAAGCGTCTTAAGAGCTTGTTACAAGCGCCAATCCTTACCGACCAGGGCCACGTGTGTAAAGTACGCGTTCTCGGATTGCGAGCTCAAGCCGATTTTCAGTCTACTCGTAGACCACGAGTAAATCTTCGCGGTCGGGGGGGTCAACTTTTTTCTCTGATCCTTGAGGAAAACAAACTCGCGCCACCATGCTCGCCCTCCGCGAGCACGCCTGCCCCAAGCGTGCCACCTTCGTAGCCAACCTCACTATCGATGAGTTTCGAGCAATCGCTTCAGTCTCGCGGCAGCGGCAGTGCAAGAGCGACATCAAGGCCACATTCACGCGCATTATCGAATGGGCGGCGAAACACGCGGCGAACGCGGGCGTCGTCGAGTTCACCTATCGATTCGGGGCCGGCAAAGACTTCGGTCGCATGACCGCGCCAAGCATGCAAATAGCTCCGCGCGACATCCGCGGCTTCCTCTGCGTCTCTGAGGACTCGGGGAAGCCGGTTTGCACCGATCTCGACTTCGACAACGCACATCCTGTCATTCTACACTGGCGGTGCCACAAACACGGGGTGGTGTGCAACGCGCTCTCCGATTTTGTAGCCAACCGCCGCGCGCGCATGGACGAGATGATGGAGAGCACCGGCATGTCAAAGGACGAGTGCAAATCGATGTTCCTTGCGGCGGTCAACTCGCAGCGAGAGTCGTCGCGCGCCGACGTGACGCCCTTCTTTAAGGAGCTCGATCGCGAGTGCAAGGCGATCCAAGCCGCCTTCTTACAGCTTGCTGAGTACAGGTTCATACTGCCCTATGCGGAAAAGGCGGCCAACGAGAAGCTCGAGGAGCGCAAAGCGGAGAGGAGACGCGATCGCAAGACGAGTAACGGGCTCACGGCGAATGTTGCGGGGTCGTTCATCAACCTGGTGCTGTGTTACTGGGAGAATCAGATGCTCGGCGTCGCGCGCGGGAGACTCGAGGAGCTTGGGCTTACCATCACGTGCCTGAACTTTGACGGCTGCATGGTGCTCGGTGATCACTACCCCGGCGGCGATCAACCCACGGTCAAGGACGCGGTGCTGTGCCCATCGGTCGAGAGCGCGCTGCACGAGGCATTTGGCATCCGGATGGGCGTTTCGCTCAAGCGGCACTCGACCAACCTCGTCTACAGCGCCGAGGGGCTCAAGGTGCCATACGCCAAATTTGCAGAGCAGTGGCTTGCGCGGATATGCCGCGTGGGCTCAGAGTACGTCGTGGAGCTCA